>CAYVUQ010000122.1:0-5651 GCA_964454915.1 uncultured Puniceicoccaceae bacterium | reverse complement strand
GGACAGGGTTCCTCGTGGACGGCTCCGTTTCGTACGCCATGTGGGAATGGGACCTTTCCGGGGAGACCGTCTTCGACACGTTCATCGTTTTCGAGGCCGCCGAGAGTTCCCTCAGTCTGCAGCAGATCCAGATGGACACCTACGATGCCGTGGCCAACAACCTGGGCACGGCCCTGGTCACCGAAACCACCTCCGCATTCTCGACGGTCGGCTCCGTCGAGCACCACCTCGAAGGTGACTCCGAGCCGAGTCCCACCTACCGGGAGGGGGACCGGGTCGAGGTCACTGCCGTCCCCGAGTCGAACGCCGGACATGCGTTCGTCGGTTGGACCGGTGATCTCTCGGGCGATGACCCGTCCGCCACGCTCGTCATCTCCGGCGCACCACGCGTCGTGGCAGTCTTCGCTCCCGAGGACTACCAGAGATGGACCTTCAACCAGGTCAATCCCTTCGTGAGCAGCCCGTCCTTCGCGTCACGCGCTGCGATCACAGCGGACCCGGACGGCGACGGCCTGACGAACCTCCTCGAGTACGCCCTCGGCGGCCAGCCCGAATCGGCTGCGGACCTCGGCGAAATCCTGCCCGTTGCCCACACGGACGCTGCCGGTGCGCCCGCCTTTTCGTTCCGCCGTCAGATGGCCGCGGCAGACCTGGAGTACCGGGTCCGGGTCTCTGCCGATCTGGCAACCTGGCACCACAACGGCGACGGTTCCGGCCTAGTCCACACCGTCGAGGAACCCGATCCGCTTTTCAACGGCGACGGCACCGAGACCGTGACGGTTTTCCCCGGCCCGGCCCACGACGGCGCGGCGCACCTCTTTTTCAAACTCGAAATCCTCCACCAGCCATGAATCCACCAGCACGAATCGTCCACGGGAACCGTTCCGGCTTCACTCTCGTCGAAATCCTGACCGGCATTGCCATTCTGGGGCTCCTTTCCGGCATCCTCATCGCAGGCGTGGACCGAGCCCGCACCGCCGCCGAGACCAGTGCCGCCTCCAGCTCGGCACGCACACTCATCCAGGCCTATCTCATGTCGCCCCTTGAGAACCGGGGCCGCTACATGCCCGGCTACGGCGACACCGGGCGCGACCTCGAGCTTCCCGGTGGCCGTCCTCTGGCCAGCTCGCGGGAGGAGGCCAAGCGCTACCCCTGGCGCATCGCCCCGCTCCTGGACGGCACACTGGAGTCGCTCTACGTCGGCGACAACCGCGGCTACTACGACAAGATCGCCCGCAACAGCCCCTACCAGGCCAGTCTCCATCCCTCCTTTGGCATCAACTCGGTTTTCGTGGGAGGCCACTACGACGGTCGGATGACCAGCCCCGATTACAGGCCCGGCGGGCGCAGCCGGGGCCGTTCGACATATCCACGCGACTTCTGGGTCCTGCGGCCCGGCGATGCCGAAAAGACCACCAACCTCATCGTGTTCGCCTCCTCCCTCTATTCGCCGCCGGCCGATTATCCGGACCCGGTCGGTTTCCACCGCGTCCTCCCGCCGAAGTCACCCGGAAACCCCTCCTGGGGCGACTACAATCGCGAGATTCCGGCCAATATGGGGTTCGTCTCCCTTGAGTACGCGGACCAGGCGGTGGTCGCCCACCTCGACGGCAGCGTGGCCACCCTCGGGGAGGAGGAGCTTCGCGACATGCGCCGTTGGTCCAACCAGGCGGCCAAATACGACGATCCAGACTTCGCCGCGTGGTCCCGCTAGACGTTTCGGCTTGCACTGGCTCCAGATAAACATAATTTCACCGGAATTTCGTTTCGATGGAACCGGTGACCACAGATTTGAATGCCGAACTCGGGCGGCTTTTCGGGTTTCGAGCGTTCCGCGAGCCGCAGGAGGAGATCGTGCGCGACATGCTGGAGGGGCGCGATGTGCTGGTGGTCCTCCCCACCGGCGGTGGCAAATCCCTTTGTTACCAGCTTCCGGCGTTGCTCTCCGAGGGCCTGACGGTGGTCGTCTCGCCCCTGATCGCGCTGATGAAGGACCAGGTGGACGCCCTGCGCGCCCGGGGTGCGCCGGTGGCTGTGTTTCACAGCCTCCAGAGCCAGGCCGAGCGGGGGGAAACGCTTCGGATGCTCGATTCGGGCACCTGTCGGTTGCTCTACGTGGCACCGGAGCGTTTCCGGGCGTCCGGCTTCCTCGAGCGGCTGCGCGAACAGCGGATCGACCGGTTTGCGGTGGACGAGGCGCACTGCCTTTCGCAGTGGGGACACGATTTCCGACCGGACTATCTGCGCCTGGGGACGGCGGTCCGCGCTCTCGGCCATCCGCCGGTCGCCGCGTTCACCGCCACCGCCACTCCGGTCGTCCGCAAGGACATCGCACGGCATCTCGAGCTACGGGATCCGGTCGTGCGGGTTTCCGGGTTCGCCCGCCCCAACCTTTCGTTCCGCGTGCGGCGGGTCTCGGGCGAGCGCGAGAAGATGGAACGGGTCGGCAATCTGGTGCGGCAGGGGAAAACGGGCATCATCTACTGCGCCACCCGCAAACGAGTGGAAAAGGTGGCTTCCGCCCTCGCCGACCAGGGGGCGTCGGTGGTCTCCTACCACGGCGGCATGGACGGCGAGGCCCGCGAGCAGGCCCAGAACCGCTTCATGGCCCGCGAGTTCGACATCGCCGTGGCCACCAACGCGTTCGGCATGGGCATCGACCGGGCCGATGTACGGTTCGTCATCCACTACGAACTACCGGGCAGCCCCGAGGCCTACTACCAGGAGGCCGGGCGTGCAGGCCGCGACGGTGCGCCCGCCGACTGCGAGCTTCTCTACAACTACGCCGACCGTCGCACCCAGGAGTTCTTCATCGAGGGCTCCAACCCCGATCCTTCCCTGATCCGCCGGGTGTACGACCTTCTCCGGGATGCGGCAGGAAAGAAGCACGAGGTCCTCCTGCCCGTCGATGAGATCACTGACCTCTTGCCGACCCGCGAAAACCCCATGGCCGTTTCGACCTCCATCAGCCACCTCGCCCGGCACGGCTGGATTGAGCGTTTCGACGTGGCTGGCCGCCGCCTCCGCGGAACGAGAATCCTCCGGCCCGGCGTGAAGGGTGCCGACCTCGAAATCGACGAGGCCGCGCTACGCGAGAAGCGGCGACGCGACGACGAGAAGCTCGAAGCGGTCATCCGCTTCTGCGAACACAGCGAAGGCTGTCGGCAGGGGTGGATACTCGACTACTTCGGCGAGGCCAACGCGGAGGACTGCGGCCTGTGCGATTGCTGCGACGCCCGGGAAGACCCGGACCTGCGCGCACCGTCCACCGAAGAGCAACTCCTCGCCCGCCAGGCACTCAGCGGGGTGGCCCGAATGTCGCGCCGGAGCGGCCCCCGCTCCTGGATCCCCCGGTTCGGTAAGGCGAAGGTGATCGACTGCCTCCTCGGTGTGGATCCCGGCGGGGCGGCTTCCGAGAGCCTCACGCGGCTTTCCACGTTCGGCATCCTTTCAGACCTTTCGCGAAAAAAATTGCTCAGCCTTTTCCAGGAGTTCCAGAAGCGTCGGTATCTTTCGATCGAGCGGGACGGCCACTTTCCGCTCTTGGCTCTGACGGATCGTGGCGTGGCGGTCGTGCTCGACGGAAAAGCCTGCCATCTGGACTGGGATGCGGTGTCCGTCCGTGCGAACAGCCGGAAGAGCGGGCGGTCCGCGCCGTCCGCGGCCAACGATCTCCGGGAGGACGCCGACCCGGACCTGTTCGCCCGGTTGAAGGAGCTGCGGCGACGGGTGGCCGTGGAGCGGGGAGTGCCCGCCTTCACGGTGTTTCACGACCGCACGTTGGCGGAGATGGCGGCGGTCAAACCGGAGACCATCGACGAGGCTCTGCGCATCAAGGGCATCGGTCCGGCCAAGGCCGAGCGCGAGCTGCCGCTTTTCCTCGAAGCCATCAGGACGAGCGGCCCGGATCCAGCTCGTCCGGCCCGCGCCCAACGTTCGACTTGAAATAGCGGCCCGTTGTCTTGTCGCGCTCGTAGCGGGTGAAGCCGGCCCTGGTCAGGCTTCCGGCCTCCAGCTTGCCGTCCCAGTCCGCGTAGCGAGTGTTCAGGCCGGGGGCGGTGAACTGTCGCCGCATCCGCTCTCCCGTGACTGGATGGGTTTCGAGCGGCGGATCGCCGGGGGACTGCTCGGCCTCGAAAATTTCCACGACCCGACCTTTGTCGTCGAGCACCTCGTAAGCGTACACCGGCATCTCTTTGTCCAACTCCCGAATAACCGGTTTGTCAATGCTGCGGTGGCACCGGGAGCTTGTCTTTTCGTCCGCGGGTGGCCACAACTTTGCTTTCGGATGCTGCAGTTCCTGAAAGTCGAGAATTTAGCCCTGATCGATTCACTCGAAATGGAGTGCGGGCCGGGATTCACTGCCGTGACCGGGGAGACCGGAGCCGGCAAGAGCGTGTTGATGGGTGCTCTGGCCCTGTTGTCGGGGCGGCGGGCGGACCGGACCATGATCCGCTCAGGGGCCGACGCCTGCGAGGTGCAGGCCAGCCTCTGGTTCGAGGACCCCGCGCGGGTGGACGGTGTCCTCCAGCAAGAGGGACTGGAGCCTGCGCGGGACGGCTTGCTGGTGCTCCGTCGGCGCATTCAGGCCTCGGGCGGGCAGCGGATACAGGTCAACGGGCAGGTGGCCACCCTCGCCCAGCTTTCTGCATTGGGGGATGTGTGGCTGGAATTGCACGGGCCCGATGCGCCGTTGGCACTGTTCCAGGCATCGGAGCAGCTCGATTTGCTCGACGCCTTCGCCGGGAACGGTGCCCTCCTGGCCGAGTACCGCGCGGCCTTCGGAGAGTGGCGCGAAACGGTCCGCCGCATCGCTGAAGTGCGCGAGGAGGGAAGTCTTTCGGACGATGAGCGGGCGTTTCTCCAGGCGCAGGTGGAGGAAATCCGCTCGCTGAACCTTTCGGTGGAGTGGGTCGAGAAGTTGGAGGCCGACTTCAAGCGGGTGAACCATGCGCGGGAGATCGACGAAAAGCTCTCGGGCATCGAGGAGGCACTTTCCGGCGCGGGCGGCGCACCCGAGAAACTGGCGGAGGTGTACCGCATCGGCTCCAGGCTCCGTGAGCTGGTGCCGGACGAGATGGGACCCCCGCTCGACCGCCTGGACAATGTTCTCATCGAATTGAACGATCTTGTCTCGGATTTCCAGGGGCTGCGGACGCGACTGGAGGTGGACCCCTATGAGATCGAGGAGGTTGAGGCCAATATGAAGTCCTGGATGGCGGTGCGCCGCAGGCACGGCAATTCCGCCGAAGCGGTTCTGGAGAAGTGCGCCACGATGGAGGAGAAGCTCGCCTCGCAGGGAAACGTCGAGGAAACCCTCGCGCGGCTCGAAAGGGAGGAGACGGACCAGCGGAGCCGAACCGGGGAGATCGGCGCGCGGCTCCGCGAGGCCCGTGCGAAAGCGGCCGGACCCTTGTGCCAGAAGGTATCGGCCCTGTTGTCCAGGCTCGGATTCAAGAAACCGCGCTTCGAAATCCGCGTAGCAGACACGGACCGCTGGACCGCACGGGGAACATCGGGCTGCGAATATCTGTTCTCCGGAACAGCGGGGCAGGTGCCGCTTCCCCTTTCGAAAGTGGCCTCCAGCGGCGAGATCGCCCGGGTGACCCTCGCCCTCAAGACCGTATTGGCCGAGGTGGACCGCACCGCAG
>CAYVUQ010000121.1:0-5655 GCA_964454915.1 uncultured Puniceicoccaceae bacterium | reverse complement strand
ACGAAGAGGAGAACGAACGGCCCGACGACGTCGAAAAAATCCGTCTGATTCTGGCCAAACAACGCAACGGCCCTACCGGGGTGATCGATCTCGCCTTCCTGCGCAAGTTCACCCGTTTCGCCAACCACACCGAGAACGCCCCGGCGGCAGGTGGGTCCTTTGGGTAATTGCCGAAATATTTGTAAAAAAGAACGGCTCCTCTTTTTGATTTTGAGTTTGCGCCGATGCGTCTGATCTGATCCTTTTTGCAGTGGTCTTACTTATTCCCCATCATACTTAATCCCCAGCGGCGCATATCATGAGAAAATTCCGCGTTACTTCGACCATCACAAAATACTACTGGGCGGACACCAAGGAGGACGCCTCGAACTTCCACGAAGAGCTGATCCGACACGGTCGCTTTTCTTTGGAGGAGGACGCCAATACGGCTTCCTACTTCTGTTTCAACGCCCTCGAGCAGATGATCGAGGTGCCGGAGGACTTCTCCAAGACCCGCGACCCGCGCGAAAAGCTGCGGCCGGGCGATTGGCTCGAGGTCGGCGGCGAAGCCTCCGATGTCTGCGCCATCGTACGCCGCGTCACCCGCAACCGGGTGTACTACACGGAGGCTTCCTCGCTTGCGAATCTCTCGGTCACCACCGACCAGTGGCAGCGTTGGGCACGCCTTTTCCCGATCCACCCCCGTTACGAGGAGACCCTGCCGCAGGCGATCATCATCCGCATCATCGAGGAGCACCGCGAGCGCGGCCTGCTTTCGGGCATGAGTGCGGGGGGCGACTCCGGTCTGATCCTGGGGATTCTGCACGACTACGGGTACATCCCCACGGATTGGGAGATGGAGAATGGCTTTTGGGCCGAGCGTCTGGTGGAGGAACTCATCGACGCCGAGATTCAGAACGAGGTGGACAAGCGCGCCGTGGATGTGCAGGAGCCGACGGGCGACGAGCCCGAATCCGGCGGGGTCAGTTTCTCGTCCTCCATCCCGACGATCGACGACTTCAAGTGGTGATCCGCCTCTGGCGTGGCTCACTGCAACCATCTTTCTTATGGCACGTAAAATAGCGTTTTTGAACTACAAGGGAGGGGTCGGGAAGACGTCCCTGACCGTGAACATCGCCGCGGCCATGGCCGAGGCGGGCAAGAGGGTCCTTCTGGTTGACCTCGACACCCAGTCGAACAGCAGTATCTGGCTCCTTCGTCTGGAAAAGTGGAACCGGATCAACATGTCCAACCGGGACATGATCTACTCGGTTTTCGTTCCCGGCGAACAGAGGATTTCGGATATCATTGTATCCGACGCGGTGCGCGACCAGCATGGCAAAAAGCTTTTGCCGGGATTGGACCTCCTGCCCACGGCCTTCAGCTTCATTGATCTGGAGAACGAATACGTTCCGGACCCGCACAATCCTCACTTCGTCATCTTCCGCGACCAGCTCAAGGAGGTGGAGGGCAACTACGACTACATCCTTTTTGATTGTCCGCCGAATTTCCTCCGGGCTACCCAGCTGGGGGTTTTCGCCTCCAACGAGATGGTGGTCCCCTCCAACCCCGACGCGCTCAGTCTGATCGGGTTCACCCTGATGGTGGAAAAGCTCATGCTCTTCCACAAGCGCTCTTCCTCTTTCCGAACCGAGGAGATGGGTCGGCCCGCCTATGTGCGGGGGATCATCTTCAACGCGATCAAGGCAAACGTGGATATCAGCGTAGCGGTGATGCGGATGCAGATGCGCCTCAAGCAGTTCATCCGCCAGCGATTCGTTTCACCGGATGCACGGGTCTTCAACGCACGGGTGCGCGACGCCACAATCGTCCGGCGCGCCGTCTCCCTGGGTATCCCCGTCAATGTGGTCGCCGGCAACGATACCCAGCAGGGGATCGCCAACGACTTCCGCAATCTTGCGAGCGAGATCGAGGAGCACGAACCGAGTGCTTCGTCCGTTCCGGCTCCCGCACCAAAGGCCGCACCTGCCCCCGTGCATGTGCGGAGCGCACCGGTCAACAGTCAAGCCGCTGCCGAAGTGGCGACGGGCGGATCTCCCGCCGAGGGGGACGAGGAGGTGCAATTCGGAGCCGACGAACCGGCCTACGAACCCGCTCCGACTCCGGATTACGAAATCGAGGAGGGCGGCGAAGCCGCAGAAGCTGCGGAGGAACTGCCCCGGGGTGAAGAGCCCGTGGTCGAGGAGGAAGAGGAGTCTGTCAAAGAGCAGGAGTCTGCCGCCCACCAGCAGGAGGAGCCGAAGGAGGAGCCCGCTCCGGTATCGCAGGAAAGTCCCCGGCCCCAGTTCGCCCCGAAGCTGGCCAAGGGCTTCCGCGGTTTCCGCCTGCCGAGGTCCAATCGCTCCGACTCCTGATACGGCCTCTTCAGGATTGGACAAGGGTCCGATGTGTCGCCGTGCGCAGGGAGTGCACGGATACCGAACAGCAGGCGTGCTTCTCCGGATGCCACGGTGAACGGCGGCGGGTGTGAGGCCTGCCAGTGAGAACCGCCGCTACCGCACCGGATCGTCGCTCCGAAAAAGCGTCTCCATGTCGATCTCGACTCCCATGCCCCGCAGTGTTTCGATCCGTTCTTCAAGACGGCGAATCGTAGCCTGGCAAAGCACGTATTGTTTTCCGACCCGGTCCCGCGCTTCCAGTGACTGACGGAAAAGGGCCTCCACCCGTTTCCGGTGTTCGGCATCCCGGGTGCGGACCACCTGCTGTTGGAGTTCCCAGGTCTGTCCCTGAAGGCGCTTCCATTCGCGTTCCAGCAAGTTCTCTTTCTTGCGGGCCTCCCGCAGTTCGAGAGCAAGCCGCTCGCGCGGTCCCGCCTCCAGGTATCGCTCCAGGAAATCCAATTGCCAGGCACTCACCCCGTCGGCGACCAGAAGATTCCCGCCCTCCGCAAGAGTCGAGAGCCGCGTAACCGTGGCTTCGGAGAGGAAACTGGATGGATACAGGAAAAGCCGGTCCTTTTCCAGCGGCTGGAAACAGACCCACAGGCCATCCGACTCTTCCATACGGATCACCGAGAGGACCCGCGCCTCCAGGGCAACACCCTCCCGGTTTTCCAGAACAACCGGTTCGGGGTCGTCCGCGTCGGCTTTCCCGATGGGAGCGAGCGTAGCGATGAGAGTAAGAAGGACGGGGATGGGGAGCACGGCCCCGAATAGTGAAAGCGCAAACCTGTCCGCGGCAAACGGGTGCGGTGGAATGCGCCCCCGGTCTTCCCGGAAGCAGAGCACTCTCGTCAGCTGCCGCCGGAAGTTTGTCTTCTCCGCAGAAAATTCCCGGCCAGTGCCTCGTACAGTGCCGTCGGGCAGACCAGACGGGAAACTCCGTAGGCGAGCACGGCGGCGAGCGAGAGGGGCAGGGCGAATAGGAGGACGCCCGTCATTTCCAGGAGAATGATGAACGCGGTCATGGGACTCTGGACCACCCCCGCAAAGTAGGCTGCGATGAAGAGAAGAAGGACCGCCTGCGGTTGGATGCCCGTCCATTCGAACAGGGGGAAGGTGGCCGATCCGAGCCCTGCGCCCACCGAGAACGAGGGATCGAACAGGCCGCCGGGGATCGCCGTCAGAAGCACCAAAAAGGTCGCTCCTGCCCGTTGCAGTGGATAGAGCGGACCGATTCCCTCGCGCAGATCGTTCAGCTCACTCTTCTCTTCGGCAGAAAGCGTCGCTGCGAAAGCGGGGCTCTCTTCCAACAGCAGTGCACGCGCCTGACCGAAGCCACTCCCGTAGGACTGGCCGTTGGAACTGATGCCGATTCCCCCGATAAGGGCACCGATTCCCAGGGCGGTCACTACCTTGTGGCAGCGTATCCATTTTGTCATGATCGGCATGCACAGCAGCAGAAGCCGGGAAAAGAGCCCGCCCAGCAGTCCGCCCACCGCCCCGATCACGAGTACCGCGATCCACGGTCTCCATCCTTCGAGCATCAGGGGAGGGCGCCCTTCGTCGAGCCGTCCGTAGAAGAACTGGTTGCCCAGTCCGATCACGCAGACCACGCAGGCGATGGCGACCGTTCGGACGATCACCGGCATGTTGCGCTTTTCGAAGGACCTGCCAATCTCTTCCATCGCGAAAACGATCCCGGCGATCGGGGCGTTGAAGGCAGCGGCGATTCCCGCCGCTCCCCCGGCCAGAATCAGTCCACGGTCGGCAAGGTGCCGGGGAATTTTCCGCAGCCGCGAGATACCGTTCATGCAGCAGGCACCCAGCTGGACCGATGGCCCTTCTCTCCCGATCGACAGGAACGAAACCAGACCGAGTGCCGTCAGGAGAATCTTGCCAATGGCCACCCGAGGCGAAAGCAGACTGTCGCGCTCGCGCCCCGGGCCCGTTTTCAGCGCTGCGATGGTCTGTGGGATACCCGTTCCGTCGGTCCCTCGGAACCACCGGTCGCGCAGCCACAGGATCAGGAGGAGGGAGCACGGGATGATCAACGGCGGCAGCCAGGGATGCTCGCGATGGATGTGGAAGAGGACCCCGTCGGCAGAGCGTTCGATCAGAGCAAACACGAGGGCTCCCAGGCCCGCACCCGCCGCCCCTGCGATGGTGAGAAACAGAACGGCTCCCGGAAACCCGCGCGTTCCGGTTGGTTCGATGGACTTTTCCGTTTTTCCCGCGCCCATGTCGGCAGGGAACCGGGGTCCGGTCTGGCTGACAATCCGAAAAACTGTCTTCAGAACACGCTGAAGGCGACGGTCACCCCGGCGGTGACGATCGACACCATGCTCATCAGTTTGATCAGGATGTTCAGCGACGGACCCGACGTGTCCTTGAAGGGATCGCCGACCGTGTCACCGATCACCGTTGCTTTGTGGACTTCTCCCCCCTTTCCGCCGTGGTTTCCTTCCTCAACAAACTTCTTGGCGTTGTCCCAGGCACCCCCCGAGTTCGCCATGAACACTGCCAGAACGAATCCCGAGGAAAGACTTCCGGCCAGGAGTCCAAACACTCCCGGCACTCCAAAGATCACCCCGACCGCGATGGGAACAAGAACAGCCACCGTCGAGGGCAGGACCATTTCGCGCTGGGCACCCATGGTCGAAATCTCGACGCAGCGGGCGTAGTCGGGCTCCGCCTTGCCGGTCAGGATTCCCTCGATCTCGCGGAATTGCCGCCGAACCTCCGCCACCATTTTCTGCGCGGCGCGACCGACTGCGTTCATGGTCAGCCCACAGAACAGAAAGGACATCATCGCACCGGTCAGAATCCCGATCAGCACCTTCGGGTTCATCAGGGTGACCTCGAAATACTCCATGAACTTGACCAGTCCGAGATCGTGAGCGACGCCCGATGCGTCCAGGACATCGCCGTTCGGGAAGACGTATTCGCCCCCCTTCGCCAGAACCCGCATCAGAGCCATCTTCAATTCCTCGATGTAGGAGGCGAGCAGGGCGAGGGCGGTCAGTGCCGCAGAGCCGATGGCGAAACCCTTTCCGGTGGCTGCCGTTGTGTTGCCGAGGGCGTCGAGGGCGTCGGTCCTCCGACGCACTTCCGGTCCCAGTCCGCTCATCTCCGCGTTGCCGCCCGCATTGTCGGCGATGGGGCCGTAGGCGTCGGTGGCCAGCGTCAGGCCAAGGGTGGAGAGCATCCCCACCGCCGCAATACCGATCCCGTACAATCCCTCGCCGATGGTCGAGGATGCGAAGTGCCACTCGCC
>CAYVUQ010000120.1:0-5699 GCA_964454915.1 uncultured Puniceicoccaceae bacterium | reverse complement strand
CGTCTCCGGCATGCAACCAGACCCTACGGCCCGCAGTCGAATCCGGAACACCCCCCGAAGTTCGGCTGTGAGAGCAGGTGTGCTTGGAAAACAGCAAACCTTTCACAGAACTGACGAGGAATCTATCCCGAAACTTTCCGTTTTGCAAGCGCGAACCGTCGTGGCCACGCGAGACGGGTGGGATTTCAATCAATGTCACACCATTCGCGCGGAATCGGGGGATAGAATCCCCCGACTACTGGCATCAATTGGATGACTGCAACGATGACCGATTGCGCCATTTTGTCTCAAATGCGGGAAAATCAACAGAAACTGCCCGGTTGGCGTCCCGGTACCTGGGGAAGGCGGGATTCTCCGAAGTGCCCTCCCCTCTTCTGTTTCTCGTTCTACAGGAGATACTTCCATCATCCAAAGCCCGGATTCCCGACACCGTGTGGGTGGGGCCAGGATCGGCACCGCCCCTGCAGGGAAAGAAAGCATGAACACCGATTTCAACAAATTCACCGAAAAAGCGCGCGAGGCCATTGTTCAGGCGCAGGCTCTGGCGCGCGAGAAAACCCATTCCCAGATCGAACCCGTCCACCTGCTGGCGACGCTCGCCCACCAGGAAAACGGGATCGTGCCGGGTCTCTTGAACCGATTGCAGATTCCACCCCACGCGGTCGTCCTCGCCGCCAACCGGGAGCTTGACAAGCTGCCGAAGGTATCGGGCGGAAGTTCCCAGGCCGGAGCGGGCGCGGACCTGCAAGCCGCCCTGGCCGAAGCCGAGGCGGTCGCCCGGAAGCGCAAGGACGAATATGTCAGCACGGAGCATCTCCTGCTCGGCATGATCCGGCTCGGTCGTCCTGCCGCCCTCAAGAGCCTCTTCGAGAGCTTCGATCTGGACGCCAAGCGGGTCGAGAACGCTCTAAAGGAGATCAGGGGGGACAAAAGAGTGACCTCCGAGAACCCCGAGGCCTCATTTGAAGCCCTGCAGAAGTACGGCGATGATCTCGTGCAAAAGGCACGGGACAACAAACTGGACCCTGTGATCGGTCGCGACGACGAAATCCGCCGTGTGATCCGGATTCTGTCGCGAAAAACCAAGAACAACCCCGTCCTGATCGGCGAACCGGGAGTCGGCAAGACGGCGATCGCCGAAGGGCTGGCCCAGCGGATCGTGCGCGGCGATGTTCCCGACGGGCTGAAGGACCGGACCATCTTCGCGCTCGACCTGGGCTCCCTGCTCGCGGGGGCGAAGTACCGGGGCGAATTCGAGGAGCGGCTCAAGGCGGTCTTGCAGGAAATCCGCGACAGTGACGGGCGGATCATCCTCTTCATCGACGAGCTGCACACCATCGTGGGCGCGGGGAAGGCCGAGGGGGCCATGGACGCCGGCAACATGCTCAAGCCGATGCTGGCCCGCGGGGAATTGCACTGTATCGGGGCGACGACTCTCGACGAATACCGGCAAAACATCGAAAAGGACGCGGCTCTGGAGCGGCGTTTCCAGACCGTGATGGTGGACCAGCCGACCGTCGAGGACACCGTGTCGATCCTCCGGGGTCTGCGCGAGCGTTTCGAAGTACACCACGGGGTGCGCATCCAGGACAACGCCCTGGTCCAGGCCTCGGTGCTCTCGAACCGCTACATCAGCGACCGCTTCCTGCCCGACAAGGCGATTGACCTGGTCGATGAGGCCTGTGCCTTGATCCGCACGGAGATGGACAGCATGCCCTCGGAAATGGACTCGCTGAACCGGAGGATTCTGCAGCTGGAGATCGAGGAGGCTGCCCTGGGCAACGAGAAGGACGACGCCAGCAAGCGTCGCCTGGGGGACCTGGGCAAGGAATTGTCCGACCTGCGCGAGAAACTCGGCGGACTGAAGGCGGAATGGGAGAACGAGAAGAAGGTCATCAACGAAGCACGCGATCTCCGCAAGCAGATCGAGGACACCCGGCACGAGATGGAGACGGCGGAGCGCCAGTACGACCTGAGCAAGCTGGCCGAACTTCGCCACGGACGTCTGCCGCAACTGGAGGCCCGGCTGAAGGGATACGAAGAGGCCGAATCGAACACTCACCTGCTCAAGGAGGTGGTCTCGGCGGAAGAGATCGCCGAGATCGTGGGCCGCTGGACGGGCATCCCCGTCTCCCGCCTGCTCGAGGGCGAACGGGAGAAACTCCTGCGACTGGAGCAAATTCTCCACGAGCGCGTGATCGGCCAGGACGAGGCGGTCTCGCGCACCACGGAGGCCATTCTGCGTGCCCGGGCGGGCATCAAGGACCCGAACCGGCCCATTGGTTCCTTCCTCTTCCTCGGTCCGACCGGGGTGGGTAAAACGGAGCTGGCGAAGACCCTCGCGCGCACCCTTTTCGACACGGAGGCCAACCTCACCCGCATCGACATGTCCGAGTACATGGAGAAGCACGCCGTGGCACGCCTGATCGGTGCGCCCCCCGGGTATGTCGGCTTTGAGGAGGGTGGCCAGCTCACCGAGGCGGTCCGCCGCAAGCCTTACAGTGTGCTGCTCTTCGACGAGGTGGAGAAGGCCCACCCGGACGTCTTCAACGTCCTGCTCCAGGTGATGGACGACGGCCGGATCACCGATTCGCACGGACGGACTGTGGACTTCAAGAACACGGTGATCATCATGACCTCGAACATTGGCAGCCGCCATCTCCAGGAAGGCGTGAAGGGCGAGATCATTCCCGACGCGGTGCACGAGGCCGTGATGGCCGAACTGCGGCACGCCTTCCGCCCGGAGTTCCTGAACCGGATCGACGACACGGTGCTGTTCAAGCCACTCACCCGTGACGAAATCGGCGCGATCACGAAACTCCTGATCGCTGATCTGAACCGTCGATTGGAAGACCGGCGTATCCGCATCGAACCGACCGAGGCCGCCTGTCAATGGTTGGCCGAAGAGGGTTATGACCCCGTGTACGGAGCGCGGCCCCTGCGCCGGTTCATCCAGAGACAGGTGGAAACCCGCCTGGCAAAGGCCATGATCTCCGGCGAAATCGGGGAAGGCCAAAGCGTGACCCTCGATTACCGCGAAGGCGAAGCTGTGGTGGAGGCCGAAGACCGCACGGCATCGGATCCGGGATAACCGAAATCCGGGGTTGCCTGGATTACGGCGGGGCTCTATCAGCCCTAGCCGAAATGGGCGATTTCGCAAAAGATGGAAAAAAGAGTCTCGATTCCCGGAAAACCGGGGATCCCGCGGACGGGTTGCGCATGTCCTTCGAGCGGAAGCGCATGACGGTGTTTACCGTCCTGATTGCATCCTATGTAATGGTGTATTTCCACCGTTTCGCGCCGGGGGTCGTTTCGGATGATTTGAAAGGAGCCTTTGGTCTGACAGCGGCTTCGCTCGGTTCGCTGGCTGCGATGTATTTCTACATCTACGCGCTGATGCAGATCCCCAGCGGCATTCTGGCTGATTCTCTGGGACCGCGCCGGACGGTTCTCGCGGGCAACGCACTGGCCGGGGTCGGGTCGATCCTTTTCGGATTGGCTCCGGTTGCGGCAGTCGCCGGAGTCGGTCGATTTCTCGTGGGGTTGGGGGTATCCGTAGTCTTCGTCGCGGTGATGAAGTTCAACGCCTCCTGGTTCAGTGCGAGCCGCTACGGGCGGATGACGGGGACAACGCTGCTGATCGGCAACATCGGTTCGGTGCTTGCGGCAACACCACTCGCTTTGCTGGTGGCCGCGGTTTCCTGGCGGTCCGTTTTCGTGGGGATCGGCCTGCTCGCCCTCGTGCTGGCCATTTTGAGCTGGTGGGTCGTGCGCGACCGCCCGGAGCACTGTGGTTTCAAGCCGGTGGCCGAGGGCGGTGCCGCGCGGGCGACCTGGCGATCAATCGGTGTGAGCCTTGTGCGTGTGTGCCGACACTACCGGACCTGGGCGGTATTTATCATGAACTTCGGGGTCACCGGCGGTCTCTACGCGTTCATGGGTCTGTGGGGGGTGCGGCTTCTGTCGGGCGCACATGGGCTGGGTACCGCTGCCGCGAGCGGCTACATCACCGTGCTCCTGCTGGCCTTTGCGTTCGGCTGCGTTTTCTTCGGCTGGCTTTCAGACCGGTTAAAACTTCGCAAGGCGGTCCTGGTCGGGGGGAACCTGGGCTACCTTCTCCTCTGGCTGGTCTTCCAGTCGGCCATGCCCTCCGGCGGGTTTTCGCTCTATCTGCTGATGGGGGGACTCGGCGTGCTGGCCGGGGCATCCACACTGGGATTCGCCGTCTCCAAAGAATCGAACGATCCGCACTCCTCCGGCGTGGCGGTGGCGGTGGTCAACATGGGGACCTTCGTGGGCGTATCCGTCATGCAACCGCTTTTCGGATGGCTACTGGATGCCCGTTGGCGGGGTGCTCTGGAAGATGGAGTCCGGGTCTATGGCTTCGACGACTATCAGGAAGCCACGCTTTTGATGGTGGCCTTCGCCCTGCTGGGATTTCTCGCTTCCCTCTTTACCCGCGAGACCCGTTGCCAGAACATCACCTTCCCGCCGTCCCCCCCGGGCAACACGAAGAGAGATGGAAGGCATGGCAAAAACGGAGCTCAGGCAGGTTGAACGGGCATTGTCAAACCCGTTGAACCACGCCCCCGGCATCGCGGCGGCATCCCGCCGCCACGGAGACACCGGTCAAAGTTCCGGAGGGCATTTCCCCGTACTCTCCCTGACCACCAGGCGGGCCTCCACGGCCATCGGCTTTCCCGGGGATGCGGCGGCGGAACCCCTGGAACGGATATCCACCAGGGCGTCCACCGCCGCCTCGGCGAGTTTCTCCGGCTGGTGATTCAGCGTGGTCAGCGGAGGATCGGCGACTTCGCCGAAGGTGTCGTCGAATCCGACAACAGAAAGATCGTGCGGCACGCCAATCCCGGTCCGTCGCGCGGCGGACAAAACGCCCAGGGCAATCGGATCGTGGTAGCAGACCACCGCGGATGGGCGCACGCTCCGCCGCAGGAATGGCACCACACTTTCGCGGGCCGAATGAATCTCCCCGGAAAGGCCGCTCTCCAAATCGGGAACGACCGTCTCCTCCCGCATCACCCCACGGTCCGAGCAGGCGGAACGGAATGCCTCGATCCGCAAGCACCCGTCGGCGTGACGTGCTGGGTCGGGACCAGCCCAAAGGAGACGGCGGTGGCCCCGGTCAACGAGATGATCAACGGCAGTGCGGATTCCCGCGGCCGCGTCCAGGACCACACCGGGCATCGAAGACATTCCCGGACGAACATGCGTCAAAACGTGGGGAACACCCGACTCCACAAGCTTGCGCGTACCGGAACCGGTGAGCCCGAAGGCGGATGCCAGGACACCATCGACGCGACCCTCTCCGAAAGCAGCGATAGCGGTGCCGAGGGGGTCCTTCCCGCCAAAGAGCATGGCGTGCAAACCCCGTCTGTGAAGGGCCTGCTCAATGCCCGCGAGCAATTCGCGATTGAAGGCACTCCCCGAAACGGCGGCGATCACCCCGATCACATCGGCCCGCCGCCTTCGGAGACCCCTGGCAACGGCGTTCGGACGGTAGCCCATCCGCGCCGCCACTCTCTCGACTCTCTCAACACATTGACTGCTCAAACGCTCCCACCCGGGGCTCCGGTTGAGGGCGCGACTAACCGTGCCGGGATCCACACCCGCCTCGTGCGCCACATCCGCCAACCTGACCCTGGCCACCATTTCACAACGATAAACAGGCGGACCAAACG
>CAYVUQ010000119.1:0-5703 GCA_964454915.1 uncultured Puniceicoccaceae bacterium | reverse complement strand
CGGCAGGAGTTTGCGTCAGAATTGACATCAAAAACGACCGGGTCGGACATTTACCGGAAAAGTGCCGGTCGGGTATCATCGGTTTCGTGGGCAGCCGGGGTTCGCGGTACCTGCGCCCGTCTCTTTCGTCCATCCGCATTCTCCAAACCAGTCGGACCTTTCTTTCCTCCGATTCCACAACCCAACAGACATGAACCTTGCACGAGATCGGATTCGCGCGGCGTTGAACCGCCGGGAGCAGAAACACCCGCCCTTCACCTGGGGCTTCGGACCCAACCTACGTGCCACCGAGGTACTGAACGATGCGTTCGCCGCGATGGGCATCGACTTTGCGTAACTTCGGCCTGCCTCCGAGGATGTGGCCTGGATCCACCCCCGCTACGTCGGGCCCGCCCTGCCCGAGGGGCAGGCCGAGTACATGGCGATATGGGGGATCGAAACGCGCACGGCCGAAACCGGTACGACGACCTACACCGACGAGATTGCCCGGAATCCCCTTGCGGGGATCGAAGAGGTGGAGCAATTCGACGAACACCCCTGGCCGAAGGCCGCTGACTTCGACTTCGATTCCCTCAACACAGCCCGAAAGGATGCCGACCCCGAAGGTGTGAAAGCCGTGCGGCTGCAGTGCGGAAATCCCTTTGAGATTTACTGCTGGATGGTCGGAATGGAGGATGCGATGATGCATCTGGTAGCCGAACCGGAACTGGTGGAGGCCGGGATGAAGCGGATATGCGGATTCTTCAAGGACCATCTCCAAAAGCAGGTGGAGGCTTTCGACGGAGAGGTTGATCTCGTCCTGATCGCGGACGATCTGGGCATGCAAAATGGTCTGTTGATGTCCCTGGACACCTACCGGGACAACGTAAAGCCCTTCCACCGCGATCTTTGCGAGCACATCCGCCGAATCCTTCCGGAAGCGGTGATTGAGTTTCACACGGACGGATCGGTCTTCGATGTTCTTCCCGATCTCATGGATGTCGGCGTGCAGATGCTGGAAGCCGTCCAGGTAGAATGTGCACGGATGGAACCCGAACGACTCGCCGACAACTTTGGCGACCGGCTGATGTTCCAGGGCGGGATCAGCGTCCAGCAGGTGCTCCCCTTCAAGACGCCGGAAGAAGTGAAAGCATTTTGCCGCAGGCTGATCGGGACGCTTGGCCGCAACGGCGGCTATCTGGCGGCCCCGAGCCACGCCGTCCAGGCCGGCACGCCCCCCGGGAACATCATCGCCATGCTGGAAGAGGTCCTCGGCGCGGAACGCTGGGAGGCCGCCCTCGAAGCGGCGCGCCGATAAAAGTCCACAGAGGGGGCGCGGAAGCCCCCGGTTTCGCGTTGACCGCCCGTTCGTGCGCGGGTTGGCTTTTCCCCCGATGGCCACGCACAGTACGCCTCTTTCCATCCTTCCGGCGCACTTGCTGTCATCCTTTCATTCGAACGGGCGCGAGCTGGGCGGTCCGCACCGGGGCGGATGGGTCACCTGCGTTTTTCGACGCTGGGGCTCGACCGACAGGTCGGAGCCCCGCCACGAGCTTCTTCTCCCAATGGAGTTCGGTGAGGAAAGCCGAAGAGCCCACCGCGTGTATGCGGTGACCCTGGTATTGGAGGGGTCTGTCCGCGTGCTGCTTTCCGGACAGCAGCCCGCACGGGCCGAAGCCGGTGATCTCGTCTGGTTCAACGCCAGCAACAGCATCATCCCGATCCAGGGACTGCCCGGTGCCCTGGAGTGCTCGGTAGGCATCGAAGGAAACGTGGCGCGGCAACTGGAAAAGTGCGGTCTCCTTCATCTCGAGAACCGCATTGACCGCCGCCCCCTCAGCACGGCCACGACGCTCGACTATTACGAACTGTTCGAAATGCTTTGTGATCCGCGCATCTCCGCGCCTGCGGTCCTGCGCCGCACCCTCGCCTTTCTGGACCGGACCGACAGTCCCTACCTCGACGAAGCCGCAAACAGCGACTGGTTCCGGCGTGCCTGCCTGCTCCTGCAGAGCCGGATCGAGCCCACCTTCACCATGCGCGAGGCCGCAAGGTCATGCGGAATGGACTACCGCCGCTTTCGCCAGGGGTTTCGCGAGCGGACGGGGATGCCACCCAACGCCTACCAGATGGAGGCACGGATGCGGCGGGCGCGGCACCTGCTCTCCGACCACTCGGTGAAGCAAACCGCTACACTCCTCGGCTACGACGACCCTTTCCTTTTTTCGCGCCAATTCAAAAAGTTCTTCGGTGCTCCTCCTTCCAGTCTGTTTCGATGATTCTCTCCGGACAGCTTCTTCTCCCCTGCAAGGAGCGATCCGTCCAGATCTCTCCAGGTTGGATACGCCTCGACGGCCCTGTGATCGCCGAGGTGTGCGCCGGTGAAACCCATCCCTCCCCGGACCTCGGCGGGGATCGGTTTCTGATCAGCCCCGGCTTCATCGATCCGCACCTGCACCTGCCGCAGATCGACGCCTTCGGTGCCTATGGTATGCCCCTCCTGGAATGGCTGGAAGGTGCGGTTTTTCCCGCCGAAGCCGCCTGGAAGGACCCGGACCATGCGGAGGTTCGGTGCCAGAGTGCTCTTGATCAGCTCCGGGCGGTGGGCACGACCGGGATTTTCGCATTTTCGACCAACCATGTCGAGTCCACCCGAAGAGCCTTGCGCCTGTGCCGCGAAAGCGGAATGCGGGCCCTGATCGGGCAACCGCTCAGCGACCGCGACATCCACCCGGATCTCCTGCTGAGCACACGCGGGAACGTGGAAGCCATGAACCGCTTGCTGGACGAGTATCCGCCGGGCGATGACCCGGTCTCGGCAGCGGTCGCACCGCGTTTCGCTCCAACCTGCTCGCCCGAGCTGCTCCACCGCTGCGGCGAACGCGCACGCTGCGAAAACGCTTTCGTGGCCACCCATCTGTCGGAGAACGAAGCGGAATGCGAGCGGGCCCTCGAAATCCACGGCGGGGAGCACTACACGGGCATCTACGCCGAGGCGGGACTGCGCGGGCCACGTTCATTCCTCGGCCATTGCATCCACCTTTCCCATGCGGAGAAGAACCATCTGGCCGCAAGCGGGTCCGTGGCGGTCCACTGCCCGACGTCCAATCTTTTCCTGCGCAGCGGCACGATGAACCGTGCAGCCCATCTCCGGAGCGGAATCCGCTGTGCTTTGGGCAGCGACATCGCGGCGGGGTACGAGAAATCGATGATCCGCACCGCCCGCACCATGCTCGCGATGACCTTTCCCCTGGGAGAAGCACCCCCCGACTCCGCCGAAGCGTGGTGGCAGATAACCGCCGGGAACGCGCAACTGCTCGGATGGGAAGACTGCGGCAAACTCGAGGCGGGTTGCCGGGCCGATCTGGCTCTGATCGACCCCTTTCACGATTGGCGCACCACCATGGACCCGTTGAGCGATCTTCTCTGGAGCTGGGACGACCGCTGGCTGGCGCAAACCCTCGTCGCAGGTCGATCCGTTTTCCGGCGGTAAGCGGGACCTGGCACGGTATCCTTGTTTGCTCTTGTAAGGGGTTGATTTCCGGTAGTTAATTTCAAATCCCGAATGTGTTTTCATGCGGCGTTCAGCCGCCATATCAAAGCACAGTGCCGGGACCGGCAGCGGACCAGAAACTTCTTGCCCCTCGGAAAACGAGGGATATCCTGCAAGGGTTTTCAAAGTTTACACTACAAACCAGAATCACCGTGTCCTCACAAGAAACCACTACCAAGGGAAGGCCCGGACGCCCCCGCACCAAGAAATCCACCGAAGCGACCAAAACCCTGGACCGGGGTTTGTATCTTCTTGAGGAACTGGGCGACCAGCGTCTTTCCCTGAGTGAGATATCACGCCGGACGTCCCTGCACCCCAGCACGGCCTCCCGGCTGATCCGCACCCTGTGCACACGCGGTTTCGTCATTTACGACGAAAAAGAAGGGCTTTACCGGCTCGGCAGCCGCCTCATGGGATTGGCCGGATCAGGTCAGCCACACAAAGATTTGCTCGAAGCCGCGCGTCCGGTTCTGGAAAGGCTGCGGGACGAATTCGACGAAACAGTGAACCTGATCATCCGCGAGGGAACCGAGGTCGTGTACCTCGACAGTGTGGAAAGCCGACAACCGCTCCGCATGTTCACCGAGGTGGGTGCACGGGTGCCCCTGCACACCTGCGCTTCCGGGAAGGCCTTGCTGATGGGACTGCCCGACGACGATGTCCGTGCCATCTTCCAGTCCAGCGGCCCCCTGAAGAGGTTTACCGCCAATACCATTACGGATATTGACCGCTTGATCCCGGATATCCGCACCTCGGAAGCCCGGGGCTACGCGCTCGATATCGGGGAACGTCAGGAAGGGGTGCTCTGCGTCGCCGCCGCCTTCCACCTGGAGAATTGTCCCCCCGCATCGATCTCCATTTCAGGTCCGCAGGACCGCATACCCACCTCCCGCCAATCGGTGATCGGCAAGCGGATCATTGAGTTGACCAGCCAGCTGCAGAACACCTCAAGCTGAGGTCCCCGTGCCACGGACCGCACAGGGACTGTCCGTACCATCGGAAAAGTCCTTTTTCGGCGAAAAACCCGCCCCGGGGGCCTTGCCAAATCCCGAAGGAGCCCCAAGGTTTCTCATTAAGTGAAAACCTTTTTCCAAAGAGTTGGCTCCCTCCGCCTCACGGTCGTCCTGCTGGCGCTCTCCACGTTCGTAGTGCTGCTCGGGACGCTCGACCAGGCGAACTACGGCATCCACCACACCCAGCAGATGTATTTCCACAGCTGGTTCGTGCTGTCACCGGTCGTCTCGTTGCTGGCTCTGGTCTTCATCAAAACGTATCCCGCTTCCTGGGAATGGCTCGTTTTGCCCCTCCCCGGCGGGCTCCTTCTGGGCACGCTGCTATCGATCAATTTGGTGTGCGCCCACATCCGCTACCACCGGCCGGGTTGGAATCGCCTCGGTATCGCGATGATACACGGGGGGCTGGTCCTCCTCATCGTATCCGGCTTCCTGGGCAGCATGTTCCAAAAGGAATGGCGAATGTCCCTTGACGAGGGCGGCCCGCCCGTCGGGCATCTCAGTGCGTTCCGCGGAAGCGAGCTGGCGGTCGTGGAATTGCAGGACGACGGCGAGGTCCACCGGGTGATCGCCGAACAGGATATCCGGCCCGGTGCCACCATCGATCTGCCGGGAACCGATCTGAGCGTGCGGATCGAAGACTTCGCCCCGAACGCGATCATGGAGCGCAGGGAACGCCTGGTCGCAATGGCCGCCGAGCGCGGAGCAGCGGATGAGCAGCCTACTGTCCTGGACCCGGAGATACTTCTTCTTCAAAGAGGAGCGGAATCGGAATCGGTCCGTATCGACCCCTCGGCGCAGAAGGGGCTGGCGGCGACCGATGACCTGGCGGCTGTCAGTCGCAAAGAGACGTTCAAACACGATGATACCAATCTTCCCACAGCCGTAGTGACCGTGCTGGAGGAGGATCGTGCGCTGGGAACATGGCTGGTCGGAACCGCCATGGAGATGGTGCCGGGACTCTCCCCACAGACCTTCGAAAACGGAGGCAGGACCTACCGGATCGAGATGCGGTTTCCCCGCGAGCACCTCCCCTTCACCCTCGCTTTGCGCGACTTCACACACCGGCGTCATCCGAACACCGAAATCCCCGCCGAGTTTTCCAGTCTCATCCGGATCGACAATCCCGAAACGGGCGAAAACCGGAGCGTCCAGATC
>CAYVUQ010000118.1:0-5722 GCA_964454915.1 uncultured Puniceicoccaceae bacterium | reverse complement strand
GCTCGACCCCGCGCTTGTCCGCCAGTCGGTTGACAAGGTCGCCGACCTCCGGCTGCATCGGTCGGGGAAGTTTGAATCCGAAATCACGCGCCAGCACGTGTGCCACGCCGCCTTTCCCACTCTGGCTGTTGATGCGGATAATCGCCTCGTAGGTGCGCCCTATGTCGCGTGGATCGATGGCCAGGTAGGGAATCTCCCAGAGAGTATCGTCCAGGTCTCCCTGCGACTCGCGCAGGTCAAAACCCTTCTTGATGGCGTCCTGGTGGGAACCTGAAAAGGCGGTGAACACGAGTTCCCCCGCGTAGGGATGCCGCGGATGGACCTCCATCCGGGTGTTTTCTTCGTAGATACGGCGGATTCTTTCGAGGTCGTCGAATCTCAATTCCGGATCGACCCCCTGCGAGTAGAGGTTCAGCGCGACCGTTACGATGTCGAGATTGCCGGTACGCTCGCCGTTGCCGAAAAGGGTGCCCTCGACCCGCTGGGCACCAGCCATCAGGCCCAATTCAGTCGCGGCGACACCGGTTCCGCGGTCGTTGTGCGTGTGTAAGCTGATGATCACCGAATCCCTGCAGGAGAGATTGCGGCAAAACCACTCGATCTGGTCCGCGTGCACATTCGGCGTTGCCACTTCGACGGTGGCCGGAAGATTCAGGATGATCGGATTCTCCGGCGTGGGAGCGATCACGTCGCAGACCGCCTCGCAGACCTCCAGTGCGTAATCCATCTCGGTGCTCGAAAAGCTCTCCGGCGAATACTGCACGCGTATCCGCGAGCCCTCCATCCGCGGGAGCCACTCCCTCACCTTTTCCGCACCGCGCACTGCGATTCCCTTTACCTCGTCCCTGGACAGGTTGAAGGTGATCCGGCGCTGGGCCGGCGATACGGAATTGTACAGGTGCAGGATCGCATTCCGCACGCCCCGCAATGCTTCGAAGGTGCGGTCGATCAAGTGGTCGCGGGCCTGCACCAGCACCTGCACCGACACATCGTCGGGAATCCGATCCTCGTCGATCAGCTTGCGCAGAAAATCGTATTCGACCTGGGATGCGGAGGGAAAGCCCACCTCGATCTCCTTGAAACCGATCTCCACCAGGGTTTCGAACATGCGCAGCTTCTCCATCACACCCATCGGTACCGCGAGAGCCTGGTTGCCGTCGCGCAAATCTACCGAGCACCAGACGGGCGCACGGGTGATCCGCCGGTCCGGCCAACGCCGGTCCGGAAGGTCCACCGCCTCGAAGGGACGATACTTTCTGGAGGGATCCTGCAACATGGAAAATCGCCTATCATGCGGGTTCGAAAGGGGCGAATCAAGAGTGCTTTCACCCCCATACCCGCCCGACCGTGTCCTCCCATTGGAAGGACCGGGCCCACCGCCGTCCTTCCTCTCCAAATGCAACGCACTTCTCGCGATCGGACAAGAGTGCCTGGAACGCGGCGGTGAGAGACGCCGGATCACCGGGGTCCGCCAGGATGCCGGTCCGCCCGTCGCACACCGCTTCGGCGACCCCGCCGGTCCGATTCGCGACGACAGGCAAACCCGCAGCAGCCGCGTCCAGATAGACCAGACCAAAGCCCTCGATACTCCGCCGTAGGGGTCGGCTGCAAAGGGCGAAGATGTCGGCGCGGGCGTAGGCCTCCGCAAGCTCCGCTTCGGACAAGGCACCGGAAATCCTGACGGGAAACGGGCATTCGGCGGCAGCCCGCCGTATCCGCGCGAGATAGCGGGCACGCACGCACGGTCCCACCAGGTGGTAAACGATCTTCGATCCGTACTCCGGCGGGAGTGCCGCGAGAGCGCGCAGGGTTTCCAACTGGCCCTTGCGCGGGTGGATACGCCCCACGGTCAGGATGCTCACCGGACGGTCCCCGTCACCCGCCCTTTCAGAACGGGGCGGCAAGGTGAGTGCCCATTCGGAGGGTGCCCCGGGGGCCACGCGCAAATCGGCGGAAAGATCCGGGAAAAGATTCGCCAGCAAATCACTGTTGGCCCGCGAGAGAAGGTGGACACGGCGGGCGTTTTCCAGAAGAACCCGGAAACGGCCCCGGGCCGAACCCCCTGCGAAGAGGGGCACCTCGCTCCCGTGGAGAATCACCGAGAAGCCCGCGGAAAGCCCGCGCAGAAAGGGTATCATCCCCAGGGCGGCGCGGGTGGCTCCGGGATCGCAAAGCACGAGGTGCTCGTCCGTCGCGGGGCGATTCCGCTCCAGGAATCGGCGCAGCGCCCGGCACGCCAGAAAATCCTGCCGACCTCTGTGCCCCATGCGGACAACCGGTACGGGCGATCCGCTGTCCGCGGAGCAAGGCCCTCCCGGCGCAAGCACCCGCGGACTCCGACCGAGGCCGTGCGCCGCCGCCGCCATCCCGGCGACCACCGTGGCCGCTCCTCCGCAGGTCGGAGGATACTCATGCGTAACAAAGGTGAGTTTCGGATACGTCTCGCTGCTCACACCCCCGCTCCTCTACGCGCTATGGCTGTGGATTCTGGCGAACATCAGCATTGCCAGAAGATAAATCCCCAGCCCGACGAAAAGTACGTTCTGAAAGCCGAGGACGAAGGCCAACAGCAGGGTTGCGAACCCGCCGAACACCGTGAAGAAACCGTTCATCCCCCAGGCCCAGGGGATCCCCCCCGGCTCGAGCCGCCCCAGCCGCTCCATCCCCAGCGGGAAAGGCATCCCCAGGAAAAATCCCATCGGGAAGATCAGAGCGATTGCGTAAAGAATCCGCCAGGCAAGTGCCCACTCCAAACCGATCGCGAAGAGGCTTTCATAAGACAGGGCAAACACCGCCCCGTACAGGAATATCCCGCCGAAGGACAAGAGCCAGCGCCAACCGCTGCGCAAACCGAGCCTGCCGGAGAGCAGACTTCCCGCACCGGCAGCAAAAAGGAGGGCGAAGAGCACAGTGGCAAAGGTGTGGGTCGGGAATCCGATCAGCTTTCGGAATATCTGCAGGAAAACCAGTTCGAACAGGCTGAAACCCGCCCCCAGACACGAAAAATAGGTAAGCCAGGTGCCCCTCTGCGACCAGGCGGTTCGGCCCAGACGGGAAGCCAGCAACGGGACGAATGTCAGCAGAAATGCGAAAAACAAAGCCATCAAACCGACCACGAAAAAACTGAGAACATCGCTCGAGAGAAACGGGAGAAGCTGCCCGTTGAGCACCTGCGCGGTACCCGCATCCAGAAAGGGGCTGTGGCCGGGGCGAAGGGGGGAAACCGACTTGCGGACGATATTGAAGAACGGGCGGTCATCCGTGGTGGGGAAGAGATTGACCTTGGCACCGTGCGCAACCTCAGGGCGATACGGCGCGGCGACTAACGCGGGAGAGACAAAATTCTCCTCGGGTCGAAGGGGGTGGAAGACAATCCGATACATCTCCCGCCAAAAGGGGATCGGTTGGAAAATCGGTCGCCGGTCGTAGGTGAGAAAGACAGCCGCCGCATTGTCCTCCCGCACTTCTCCCTCCGACCGGATTTCGAAACTGAAATCCTGGTCTCGCACGCCCTCCAGCGGCGCATCGAACAAAAACCCGTTGAGACCGTTCCCTTTGATGTCCGATGCAGGCAAACGGGAGGTGGCCACTTCGGCACCCTCGGAGTCGCGCAGGACCAGGTCCAGCGCATAGCTCGCGACACCACCCTCCGGCAGAGCCAGGAGAATGTTCATCCCCTCCAACCGATCAACCCGCGCCGTGAAGTCGAAGCTCCTCGGCTCGCCGGGCAGGATTCTCTCCGAGACATGGAACGGCTCCGGATAGCTCTTCGGTCCGGGATCGCGGTTCATGTAGTGATAGACAGCGTTCACCTCGTCCTCCGTCCAGGGCGACCGCTTGATAAGCGTGGTGGTCAGCGTGTCGGCGTTCCACCGCTCCAGAACCAGGACATGGCGCGAAAAATCCGTCCAGCCCATCTCCGCCCAGGCCTGCGCGGCCGTCGTCAACATCCGGGGGTAGAAGTGCCGGTTCATCGACAGAAGACCACCGGGGGCCAAATGCTCGAAATACTCCCGATAAGCCTCCACCGTTTGCAGATACGCGGCCGCCAGCGCTCCAGACCCCTCTGCGATGCTGCTGCTCGTGTGGTTGCTGAACATCTGGATGACATCGTATCCGTGGTCGCTGGATCGCAGAAACGTCCGGCCCTCGCCGACCGCATAGTTCACGCGGGGATCGTTGAACACGTCGCCGCTAAACTCTGCATAGTGCCCCTTGGCCGCCTCGACCATCGCTCCCACGAGTTCGATCGAATCCACTTTCGAAGCTCCGAAAAGCAGCGCGGCCAACGTCTCGTTTCCAACCGCCGCCCCGAGGATCAGGGTCCGCCCGCCTTTGCCACGCTGGAACCAGTGGGGAACCGAGTTCAGACCAAAGAAATAGCCGTCGGGATTCTCCTCCATTTCACGCCGGAGCCGCGCGAAATCTCCGTCGAAGCCGACGAGATACGAAGACTGTTGACCGCCGTCCAGTTGGAAATCCTTGGCATTCGCGCCATGATCGAAGACGTCGAGCTTGGAAACCGGGTCCCAAAAGACCATCTCGCGGAGCCCCGCATCGATCCGGGCATCAACGTTGCGCTTGTTCCCGTGGCCCCGGAATTCGAGGTAGGGTTCGCCGGTGACGACAGCCCTCAGCGGCGGAAAGGCCACCAGGGCAACAGCGGCCGGGACGGCGGCGAAAAGCATCCAGCGGCGGGCGTTGGAGAAAAAGAACGCCGCCGCAACCAACGATGCCGCAACCACGAAAAGGAGTCCGGCGGGGCCGAACCAGGGAATCAGCGGAACGAGAAGAAGGCACCCCAGTCCCGCCCCGGCCAGATCGAAGAAGTACAAGCGGTGGCTCTGCCCGGAACCCTTCGCGAAAACGACGGAGATAATAACTCCGGCGAGGAAGAACGGCAGGATGAGAAACAGATACATCGCTCCCCACGAGAGAATCTGCACCGGGAGCCCTCCCGAGAAATCCTTGTTGAACGGCAGAGCGTTGAGGACGGGCAAAAGGGCCACCGCGGCGACCGCGCAGCCCAGTGCCAGAAAAGGCAGGCGCACGAGAAGACCATCCATCGAACGCACGAAGAGATACACGTAGATGCCGCCCAGCCCCAGAGCGAACATGGCCGAAGTGATCACCATATAGGCCATGTTCGGATCGAGGATGACATCGAAGACCCGGACCAGCGATAGCTGAAGGAGCAGGACCGCCAGGGTCACGAACGCGAGGCCGAAATGAAGACGCCTTTTCACGACAGGCTCAGGTCATTACCCACGATCAAGCGCGAACAACCCTCCGTGCGGAATTTCCGGACAGGGCGAACCGCGGGAGAATGGAAGGCCGGGCTGCCTCTATTTCTGCCCCTGGCCCATTTGGAAGGCGGGCTTGCCATCGAAATAATATAGGCCCTCGGTCTTGATGAACTCCAGCCCCGTCTTGTTGACGCGGTCCAGCAGTGCAACGATCTCAGCGTGCGGCAGGGCTTCGCCGTTTTCCGTATCCTCGATCAGGAACCGGCAACGCCAGTGGTCGCACAGCAGAGTCTGTTCAAACCCTTCGGGCCAGACCGACATCCCCCTGCAGGAAATCATGCGCAACTTCAGGTTCTCTCCGTCGCACTTCTGCAACAGGCCGGCGACCTCCTCGGTCTTGCCCTTGTGCTCGCAGAAGACGTCCACCCCGACCAGCTTGCGCACGATCACGGGCCGCTCGTAGGGCGGATTCGTCG
>CAYVUQ010000117.1:0-5744 GCA_964454915.1 uncultured Puniceicoccaceae bacterium | reverse complement strand
GGACATAGGCGCACGGATTTAACGGCACAAACCCCCCACTCTGGACGGAAAACCGCGAATCATCAATCGAAAAGGGTGTATTCCACCAGCGCCAGACCAGTCCCGGACAAGAAGACGCGGTTTGAAAGACCCCCACCAAAGGTTCCATGCACCGCTTGCAATGCCGCTCTCCCTGGACTAATCCACTACCCAATGCGTGCAGTCTTCATCACCCACGGTTCGACCGGTGACACGGTGCCGATGATCCGCCTGGCCAGCGAATGGATCGCGCACGGCCACCACGCCACGCTCCTGGCTGCCTCCTACTGGCGCGAAACCGCCGAGACCCGCGGAATCCGTTTCATCCCGATTCCACCGCGCGGAGGGGTCGATGAACACAGGGCTCTGATGCGCGAGTTCTCCGATATCCGCAATAATCTGCGTCTTCTCACCAGCATGTTTCGGCACTCCACCCGCTGGCTCGATGAGGTCGTGCCGGACCTGGAAGCGGAGATGCCCGGCACGGACCTCCTGGTCGTTTCCTACCTCTTTTCGTTCTACGGCAATATCGCCGACGAAAACCGGGTCCCCACAGCCGCCGTACACTTCTGCCCGAACACCGCACTCTCCCCTTTCCACTGCCCGGAGGGCCTCCCCGATCCACCCGGGTTCCTGCCCGACACCATCCGCCGGACCTGGGCTTCGTTCCTGACGGGTGCCGCAGACCGCTACCTCTGCGGCATCCTCAACCGCACCCTCAACCGCCCGCGGCTCAAGCTGCGGTCTTTTCTCAAGCCTCCCGCCGCGCACAATGTCGTTCTCGCCCCGACCGAACCGTTCGGCTACCACCCCGACGATCTCGAAAGTGGAACCAGCTTCACCGGATTCCTTCAGGGCGGATTCGGCTCCTCCGTCGATTCCGCAAGCGAAACCGCGTTCGAGGGCGGACCTTTCCTCACCTTCGGGAGCGTCATCACCGGCGACATGGATACTCAATTCCGGGACCTGTACCGAACCTGGCCGGCTGACCGGACCCTCACCGTACAACAGGGATGGTTCGAACCCCCACCACCACCGGCAGACAAGAGAATCCGCCTGATCGGCCCTGCACCGCACAGCGACTGCTTCGCGAGGGCTTCGGTGGTCATCCATCACGGCGGAGCGGGCACAACCACCTCGGGCTTCTTCGCCGGGGTCCCCCAAATCGTCGTCGCACACTTTGCCGACCAGGGGTTTTGGGGACGAACCGTCCGGCGGCTCGGCTGCGGAACTATCCTGCGCCGCAACGGATGGGGGCGTCGGCTCGCCGACGCGGTCGCCCGTATCGAGGCAGACCCCGACACCGCCCTCAAAGCCCGGGCCTTCGCCCGGGAGCATACCGATCCGAACAGTGCCGGACGTGCCGTCGAAGCACTCGCCCGCGCCGCACGCCGCGATTGAATCACGGATATCTGTTGCAAAGATATCGGAGCACCCCCGGGCGATGCGCCCCCCCCCCCGGAGTCACTCTTCCCTCGATTGAATTCGAATGGCGTTGAGATTCGCCTGCCGACACCAGTCCATCAGTCGGGTCACGATGCGCAGGGGCGTGTCTTCGTGGGCGGCGAGCAGCACCCGCCGGTCCGGGTCGGCCCGGCCCGCCAACCGCAGCGCGGTGCGGAGTTGCTCCTCCCCCACCGGTTGCTCGTTGAGAAAAAACTCTCCCGCCGGATCGACGATCAACCGCAGGTCCCCCCGCACTTCGGCCGAACCGGCCGTTTCGATCTGCGGCAGTTCCAGATTCAGTACCTGCCGGTCGCGGAACTGCATGGTCATCAGGAAAAAGAAGATCAACACCATCAGTACATCGACCAGCGGAACAATGTTCACTTCCGGGCGACGACGCCGCCGGTTGGGTCGGCGCAGGCTCATGGTTTCCCGGAACCCCGGGTTTCGGCGGCCAGCCGCTCCACGATCACTTCCAGCTTGGCCGCGTGGATGTCCACCCTCCGGTTGAAATAGGACGACGCAACCAGGGCCGGAATGGCGATGGCCAGACCGAGAATGGTCGTCGTCAAAGCCAGGGAGATGCCCGAGACAAAGGCCTCCGGATCGGGGATCCCCGGTTGCTCGGAAAACGTGGCGAACACCTCGACCAGGCCGGTCACAGTCCCCAGCAGTCCGACCAGCGGTGCTCCGGCCACCACGAAGTCCAGAATGAACAGACCACGTTCCATCCGGTTCACCTGGAGCCGCGCAAAAGCCTGGAAGGTTTCCGGGTCCGGACGGGTTTCCCGATGGAAACGCACCAGCCCGGCAGCAATGGAGCCGTCGCACTCGCGCAGGTCAGGCAGCCTCCCCTCGAACAAATCGCTTTTCTGGTAGCCCGGAACAACCGCCCCGTCCCGAAGTGCGATCAATCGTTCGACGATGATTACTCCGGTGAGAATCGAAAAGGCACCGAGGGGATAGAGAAAAACCCCGGCCTCGCGCAAAAAATCCATCATGCCCGCGATCATTCGCCCCCACCGCCATCCTGACAAGACCGTAGAAAAGTCTCCCGGAGTTCTGTCGCAAGCCGCCGGAAAAGATCGCCCCGCTCAGCATAACCGGAGAATTGGTCGAAGCTGGCGAAACCGGGACTGAGCAAGACGGTCCCCGAACGGTCCGCACGCCGCACCGCCGATGAAAAAGCCCGCACCAGCCCCTCGTGCCAGGAGGTATCCACGCCCAGCCCCGAAAGCCGCCCGGCCAACTCCTTCCCGGTAAGCCCGAACGTATCAGCCGTGGCGATACGCTCAGCCAGTATGCGCGCGAAGGCGTCCATATCTTCGCCCTTGAAACTCCCGCCACCGATCCAGTGGACCGGGCCGGGCACCGACCGCAGAGCCGCTGCTACGGCGTGGGGATTGGTCGCTTTCGAATCGTTGACGAACCGCACCCCCCTGACTTCCCCGACATCCTCCAGCCGGTGCGGCGAGAGCCGGAAAGACCGGGCCGCGTCCGTGAGAGCCATCCACGGCAATCCCTCCTCCGCCCACCAAGCCGCAGCAAGCGCGAACAGTTCATTCCAGGGCGACATGCGAAAGATGCCTTGCTCGCCGCCTGAGCACCTTTCCTCGGGCACGATACTGAGGTTCGGCGGCAGGCTCCGTCCGCACTTGGCCGCCCATGCCTCCACCGATGGACCGGCGAACACCCGTGCCCCGCTTTCCAGCAAGCGCCACTTGGCTGCGAAATAGGCCTTGATCGACGGATGCCAGTCCAGATGATCGCAACCGAAATTCGTCCAGAATCCGGCCCGACAGGAAACCGAGGGCCAATCGTACAACTGAAAGGAACTTGTCTCACAAATGGCCCAGGTTCCCGCACGGGGGTCGTCAAGACACAGGTCCGCTAACGGAAGACCAATGTTGCCGCAAGCCCTGGCACTTTCCCCGGCTCCCTCCAGGGCCGCCTGAAGAAACCGGACCAGGGTGGTTTTCCCATTGGTTCCCGTCACACAGAGCAATTCTCCAGGCCAGCGAGAGGCGGACAGAGCCGTCTCCCCCATGACGGGCAGACCCGCTGCCGCCGCCCGGTGCCGCCATTCGTGGGCGGGGGCAAAACCAGGGCTGACAACCACCCGCGCAAAATCTCCGGCACCAGGATCGAAAACATCGCCTGCCTTTTCGTCGAAAACCCGGACAGAATACCCCTCGGCCTCCAGCAAACGCGCAGCCGAACGACCGCTGACCCCGGCCCCCAGAACCGCCACCGCGCTCGCCCGGTCAGACCGGGTCCTGGTTTCCGAAGATGTCACACGATGGAATCTGCCCCAGGTCTGCTCATCCCTCAAATCCCAAAATACCCGAAAATCTACAAACCTGCTCCCGAGGCCCCGCCCGACTTGCGCCCGGACTTCTGTGCGAGCAGCACCCCCGCCATCACGATCACGAGACCCAACACATCGCCCGCCGACAACCGGTCCCCGAAGGCCACCCCCGCCATCACCATTGTCACAGGAGGCCCAAGGTAGAAAAGACTGGCCACCCGGGTGGCGTTGATACGCGCCACCAGCATCCACATCAACGCATAGGCCAACAGCGATACCGCCACCACCAGCCAGAGCATCGAAAGCACGAATCCGGCCGTCCATTCCGTCTCAAGCCCCTCCGCCCACACGGCGGGCGCCGTGGTCGCGAGGGCCGTGGCCAGACTCTGGTAGAACAGAACAAGCCCCACCGACGGCGGGTCCGCGGAGTGCCTCAATTCCCTGCGGCGCTGGTAGAGCGTGGCAGCGGTGATTGCCACCACCGACCCGAACGGAACAAGATAGTTGAAGAGGGATTCAGCACTGGAAAAGTCAATACGCCCCCCCACTGCGATCCCCACCCCCACGAATCCGAGCAGCAGACCCGCCCAACCCACCAACGGCGTACTTTCCCGGGTCACCAGACCCGAGAAAGCTCCCGTCACCAGGGGTTGCAAAGCCACGACCAGGGCAACGATCCCCGCCGGCACGCCCGCGTCGAGCGAGAAGAACACACACCCCAGCCAGACACCGTGCGCAAGAATCCCGATCACCCCGGTGGCCAATACCTCCCCGCACCCCGGCCACCGGAGCCCGCCCCGAAACCAAAGCACAAATCCCAGTAAAAGAGTCAGTGCCCAATACCGCCAGAAAAGAAGGGTAAACGGCCCCGCGTTCGGCAGCGCATACTCCGCACCCACAAACCCCGAGTTCCAAAAAAATACGAAACCGGCCGCCAAAACGAAAGTCCGTCCCATGGGTCGGAACAAACCACGCCCCGCAACCACCAAGTCAAGGAGCTTCTCAAAACGACACCCCCTCCCCACCAGCACGCCCAGGCAAACTTACATGTTTCGAGTGACGATCGTCACTCGAAACATGTAAGTTTGCGGGCCGTGCGCTTTTCGTCCCGAACGGCCTTGGCTCGTACGCTTGCTTCTGCATGGTCCTTTTGACCAGCGACATGGACCAGCCCGAATTTCCAATCAGCCTTGGCAACGCCCTCCTCTTCGGAGCAGCCCTGTTCGCGGCCATCGCATCCTGCGCCCGGCCCGTGCATGACCCCTACGGACCGGCCTCCGAACACCCCTGGCAAAAATGGAATCTCTCCTGGCTCGGGTTTCTGATCCTGCTTTGGGCCATCGTCATCGTCATCCTGTTCGCCCCCATCCTCGGCGGGATCCCGTGGGAACTTCTCTCCGGCGGAGACGAGGACCCCCGCACGCTTTCGCTGACCGCCACCGCAGTGATGCAGATGGGCCTGGTGGTGATCGTCCTCTCCGCAGTCCGACGACGCGGATGGACTCTTCGTAACTTCCTCGCGGCGGAAGGGGTGTCCTGGTCGTCCGCTCTCCGCCACAGCGGACATGTCTTTTTCCGCACCCTGCCGCTCGTCTGGCTCGTCGGCATGTTTTGGGGCGGTCTCCTCCTCGTGTTGCGGGAAATGGGTGCCGAGATCGAACCGCAACCACAGCTTGCCGCAGTCTGGATCGCCGAATCCGAATCCGTTCTTTTCCTGTTGACCACGGGCCTCATGGTCGTCCTGGCCGCTCCGTTCACCGAGGAAATCCTCTTCCGCGGGCTGCTCTACCGCTTTCTCTCCGAACGCATCTCAGCCCGACTCGCCCTGGTGGTCAGCGGCATCCTCTTTGCCCTCCTCCATGCGAGTCTGCAGAGCTTTCTTCCCCTCTGCTTCCTGGGACTGCTCCTGGCAAAGGTGTATCAGGATACCGGAGACCTGCGTACTCCCGTCCTCTACCACCTCTATTTCAAC
>CAYVUQ010000116.1:0-5782 GCA_964454915.1 uncultured Puniceicoccaceae bacterium | reverse complement strand
ATGGCTTTGACCCTGTGCCCCCGGCAACTTCCTGGTCTGATGTGCTCGAGAACGGCATCCGCAAGTGATCGCGGGTTCATGCGCCGTGCGATTGAGTTGGCGTCGACGGTGACCGAAGACGACGTCAGCCCCAACCCGCGAGTGGGAGCAGTGATCGTGGAATGTAGTCGGATCGTGGCCGAGGGATTTCATCCCTACGATGGAGGCCCCCATGCCGAGCGCATGGCCCTCGAGAACCTTGGGCGTCTCCCCATGGCTGGCGCGGAGATGTTTGTCACTCTGGAACCCTGTTCCACGGCGGGAAGAACTGGTTCCTGCTGCGAGCGCATCGTCAACAGCAGGGGCATCCGCCGCGTCGTCATCGGCTGTCTCGATCCCAATCCAGTCCATGCCGGGCGGGCGTTGGATCTCTTGAGCAGTCGCGGAATGGAGGTTGTTTGGGGAGTGGAAACGTCTGCCTGCGTGGCGCTTAATCCACAGTTCAATCGGCGAATGCGGGCTCTTTCAGCCAATTCTTCTTCGGCACCTCTGGGCGGCGCTTGACTCAGGATTCGAGAAGAGAGCGGCGACAACCGTTTCTACCGCGCTTTCCACCTACCCTCGGTGCATTTTTGGCGGCCCCTAACAGAGTATCGAGGTGGCTCATCCGTCAGGAATGTCGGATGAGCGCAGCGGCAGACGACCTAGCTCTTGCGGGCCAGCGATTGTTTGCTCAGGAACTTGCATAAACGAATTGAAAGAGCGCGTCCGTCTCCTTTACTGGTCTCAATGATGAAGTCATCTATACTTTTTCTCTTAGGAGCGCTCTTGGTGATTCTTGGCATTGCGGCCATGCTGCCGATTACGCCAGTCGAAACGATGGATTGCGGTTGCGGGAAAGCGGCCAATTGTGACACCAAACAATTCTCGGTTCTTCTCGGATCCGTTTTTCTGGCGACCGGAGCAGCGGCAGCCACCGTCGGAACCGTCATCCGCCGTCGGCGTTGCGCATTGTGACACTGGTTCCGGTCGCGAATTCGTAGAAACGACTCTCGTCGTTCCTCTCCGCCCTCAATCAGGTGCCGCAGAAGCTGGTAAAGCGTTGGTCCTTTTCACTTGGCGTTCTCGCGTAGAGATCGCATTCGGGATCGCGGCTGTAAGGATTTTTTAGCACGCGAAGGGCTTCATTGAATGCGCTTAGGTCGCCTGCCTCGGCTTGGTCGAGGGCCGATTGCACCGCGTGATTGCGCGGTATTTGGCAGGGGTTGTGACGGTCGCGGAGCGCTTGAATGTCCGATTGATTCGTGCCGGTTGCGGCGAGACGCGATTCCAGTCGCTGACGCCATTCGAGAAAGTCGGGTCGGTCCAAGACGGACTTCTCCGGCACCGGATCTCCGGAGAGAGCGCGATACGCATTGGTGAAATCGAGGCGATGCTTCTCGAGCAACACGAGCCAGTCGCGGATTAAAGCCGCGTCGTTTTGGGTCGGATTCGCCAAGCCGAACTTCTGGCCCATTCGTTCCAGCCAAGCTTTTTCATAGATTGCCTGAAAATCGCCCAAAACTGTCTCGGCCCCGGAAATCGCCTCTTCCGGTTGAGGATGGATGAGGGGCAGCAGACTTTGCGCAAAGCAGGCCAGATTCCAGCCCGTGATCGACGGCTGATTGCGATAGGCATAACGACCGCCTGAGTCGATCGAGGAATAGACCGCGTCCTGATGAAAGCGATCGACAAACGCACACGGGCCATAGTCGATGGTCTCGCCGGAGAGCGCGACATTATCCGTATTGAGGACGCCATGCACAAAGCCCACCGCCATCCATCTGGCGACCAAATCCGCCTGGTTTCGCATGACTGTTTCCAGTAAAACACTGCGAAGGAAGCTCCGCATAGGAATGTTCCCACTGCCAGATATTTTGCACAGGCACCTTCATCTGTCGAAACCCTCTTCAAAAATCCTCTGTTCGCGACCCGAAAGTCGAAAAACTTTTCGTCAGTTCCCAGTAGTCCACCGACAAAAGGCCATATCCTTTCCGCCAAGTCGCTTCCGGTTGGACGACTGAAGTCATCCAACTACGTAGTCGGAGGCGGTGGCATACAGATCCAGCACCTGGCGATACATGACCTTTTCGCTGGAGCGGATATCGCGGATGCGACCCAGCAGTTCTTTCCAGTAATTGCCCCCGCCGAGGTTCTTCAAACGCTCATCGTTGAGGGCGAAGCCCTTCTCGAGATACTCCTTCAGGACCGTGGAGGCATAGCGGCGGAACTGGACGCCTCGGGGGGACCGGACGCGGTAGCCGACGGCGAGGATGGCATCGAGGTTGTAGAGTTTTGTGCGGTAGGCCTTGCCATCGGCGGCAGTTGTCAAGGATTCCTTGACAACTGAATCCGGGATAAGCTCTCCGTCCTCAAAGATGTTCTTCAGGTGGAGCGAAATGTTTTGCTTGGTGGCCTGGAAGAGCTCGGCAATCTGGAGCTGGGAAAGCCATACGGTCCCATCCTCCAGCTGCAAATCGATCCGGGTGCGCCCGTCGTCGGTGGTGTAGAGAATGACCTCGCTCATGACTTGCCTCCTTCCAGGCGTTGCGTGCGGTAGTCCTCGGTCAGCAACCGCATCTGTTGGATGGCGGTGTTGTTGAGGAGCTGGAGCCGTTCACTCTGCGGGAGGTTCTGCTGGATGAAATGGGCGTTGAGGGTTTCCAGGTTGGCGAGGCAGACGAGTTGGGAGACGTTGGCGTAGTCGCGGATATTGCCCTTGAGGTCGGGGTGTTCATCACGCCACTGCTTGGCGGTCTGACCAAAGAGGGCCATGTTGAGCAGATCGGCCTCGTTGGCGTAAACGAGGCTGATCTGGTGCGGGGTCAGCTCGGCGGGTATGAGGTTTTCCTTCACCGCGTCGGTGTGTATGCGGTAGTTGATCTTGGTCAGCTGGCGCCGGACATCCCAACCTAGCTGCGCTTGTTCCGCCTCCTTGAGGCGCTGAAACTCTTTGACCAGATAAATTTTGAATTCGGGGCTGATCCACATGCCAAACTCGAAGGCAATATCCCTGTGGGCGTAGGTGCCGCCGTAGCGACCCGCCTTGGCTTGTAGGCCGATGGCATTGGTTTTGGCCACCCATTCCTTCACGCTGATTTTGTAGCTGTTCAGGCCCGCCTGGCTTTTAATTGTGGCGAATTCGCCAGAATTAAAATCGGGGTTGTGGACGCGCTCCCAGATGCCGAGGTATTCGAGCGTGTTGCGGTTTCGCAGCCAGTCGGTGATGAAGAAGTTGCCGTCTTTTGACCGTAACATGTCGGTCAGTGAGATGTAGTCTTCTTTGGTGACGCGTATCTCCTCATCGAGGACGGTGATTGTCTTGGCCTGAAGGTTCATGCCTCGACCTCCTCTCCCTCAATCTCCGCCACGATCGCATCAATATCCGCCCGCAGCTGGTTGATCCTGCCGACCGTGGTTTGGATCTCCGCATTGAGCTGCTGGATGTCGATGACCTCGCGGTTGTCCTTGGCTTCGACGTAAGTAGTGACGGAGAGATTGAAGTCCCAGCCGTCCACTGAGCCTCGGACATCATTGGCGATTTGCCAGATACGACGTTGGAGCGCGGCGCGTTGTTGAACGCTTGTCATTTATCGAAATTTGTTTCGGGGGATAATCCAAGGAAATCACTCTGAGCATTCTGGTTGGATCGGATGGGAGCAAGTCTTTCTGGCGGGTGTAGCGATCGGGGTAGGCCGCCCGCTTGGCCCCCAGTTGTTCGGGGATCTGCCGATGTTCACTCTCCGAACAACCGACTGAGTGGTTTGGCGCAAATTTTTTCATCCAGCTGGATTTCGCGTGAGCCAGGGTAAACAATCCACAGCGTTTCCAAGCCGAGATCCTGAATGGCTTGCCGCATGGACCTGGTCACTTTGGGTGCATCCTGACGTTTGAATTCGACACCCATAATATCAGACAGGCTCCAAGACAAAACACATTTCTCCGCGAGATTCCAACTAACGGCTTTTGGATTCCCACAGCCGCGACAACTGCCTGTGCAGTTGGGCGCTCGACTCCGAAGGCCTTATCCGCATCCACAAAAACCTTCGAAAAACTCTGCAATCGAAAACCGATTTAGTAACAGAGATTGACAAAATCTGATATTTCGCTCAGTTTTTTCGACATGAATGTTTCGCTCACACCTGAACTGGAAGAATGGGTTCAATCCAAGGTTAACACTGGCTTCTACGGATCTTCTTCTGAGGTGGTTCGTGATGCTCTGCGCTTGTTGCATCAATTTGAATCTGAACGCCTCCGCAAGCTGGACGAATTGCGTGCCGACCTCCAGATTGGCCTCGAGCAACTGAAAGCAAGAAAAAGACAAGAGTTTGATGGTGACCTCGTTGACCAGATCAAGAAACGAGGGAGGGAACGTATCAGTGCCTAAGAATCCGTTCCTTTCGGATGAGGCCCTTAGCGATTTGGAGGAAATTTGGGTCTTTATCGCGTCGGATAGTGCTCGAAACGCGGACAGATTCATTGATCAGCTTTACCGAAAGTGCGTTGAAATTGCAGAGCTGGAAGCGATCGGTCGAAATAGAGATGAACTATTCCCGGGTCTATTGAGTGTGGCCTACAAGAAATACGTCATCTTTTTTCTACGCACCAGAGATGGCGTGGAGATCGCCAGAATTCTTCATGGTAACAGAGATATCCCGAAAACCTTCGACCAATAGCCGGGCCTCATTTTATCCTGATTTTCGCGACATTATTCTCGACGATCGTCGAAAATATTGTCGCACTTTTGGTGCGTTTTCTCACGATCTTCGGCGGAGGTATTTCGCCCTCTACCAGCGTCTGTTGGCATAATTTTGATGACTGGTGCTCGCCTTGCCCGGAAGTCAGTTCGGGACACACATAAGAAGGAATCCCACCCCGAAAAGTAGTCGCGGGGTTCTACCCACGACACCGGAAGTCCCACCTGCTACCTCACCCCACCCCACCAAGCGAAGAGAATCGGAGGGTAGAACCCACCGAGTACTTTGGGGTAAGCGAGAGATTCGGGACAGCCATGAAATGAGTCCCATCCGGAACGCCATGCTAAAAAGAATGGTTTCCGTGAAGGTCTGTGCGGAAGAAAAAAACACCAAATCCTTCCCGTCGAGCCGATGGGTATCTCCAAACCTTCTGCGAAAATGACTGAGGGGGTGCGCGACAAAGCGGAGGGTTTCGCACTGGAACCGGTTGGAGGTGCAAAAACATCGTTCGTTACGCTAGCCCGCGCCTCGCAACGAAAGCTTGCCAAGGATCCGCCGGTCTTTTGAAATTCTTCCCTCTCATAATTCCTTCTCACAATGAAAACGATTCGATTTCTCCTCGCGCTTCTCATGCTCTCCCTGCTTTCGGCAGCCCATGCCTTCGCGGAGAAGGCTCCCCGGGACGGCGTTTTTATTCATGTAAGCCATGGGACGAATGATCCGCACCAGCTCCTGATGGCCCTCAGCATGGCCGATACGATGGCCGACGATTATGATGTTCTTGTCTATTTCGATATCGATGCCGCCAGCGTGGTAGTGTCTGATTTCGCGGATGTGGAATTCGCCCATTTCCCGTCGGCGAGAACACAATTGGCTTCTCTTGAGGAAAAGGGAGTGACCTTGATGGCTTGTCCGGCCTGCCTAAAGGTCATCGACAAGGGAGAGGAGCACCTGGTTGAGGGCGTGGAGATCGCGGACAAGTCGAAGTTCTTCTCTTTCACGGACGGGAGAATTCTTTCCCTGGATTATTGAGATGCTGCGTTGTCACCCTTGGGGCGGGCATGGGG
>CAYVUQ010000115.1:0-5788 GCA_964454915.1 uncultured Puniceicoccaceae bacterium | reverse complement strand
CCCCCCGCGCCTGCGGCACCCGCACCGCCGCCCGGTCCAAAGGCAGCGTGTCCGTAGCGGTCGTAGGCGGCCTTCTTCTGCGGGTCCTTCAGAACCTCGTAGGCTTCGGATATCTCCTTGAACCTGGCCTCGGCATCCGCGTTGCCCGGGTTCTTGTCCGGGTGCCATTTCACGGCGAGCTTGCGGTAAGCTTTTTTAATCTCGTCAGCGGAGGCGTCGCGCCCCACGCCGAGCAGTTCGTAGTAGTCGGTCTTGGCCATGTCCGCGGAAGGTTCAGGTTTCTTTGTGATCGCCGCTTTCGGGTGCTCCGCTGGAAACGACTACCGAGGCCGCCCGGAGGAGACGTTTCCTGAGCCGATATCCGGGGCGGACGGTCTGGATCACCACCCCTTCGGCCAGCTCATCGTGCGGTTGGTGGGACATGCAGTCGTGAAGGTTGGGGTCGAACTCTCCGCCATCGGGAGAAATCTCCTCGAGGCCGTAGGACTCCAGAGTCTTGCGCAACTGGTCGGCGACCATGCGGAAGCCTGCCGCCACGTCTTCGGCCTCTGGATGGTTGTCCGCGGCCTGGAGGCCGAGGCGCAGGTTGTCCATTGCGGGAAGGAGGTCCTCAATGACCCCCGCCACGGCGATTTCGCGCAGCTCGTCGCGCTCGCGCGCGGCACGACGCCGGAAGTTTTCGAGATCGGCAACCGTCCGCAGATAGCGGTCTTCGTTCGCCTGGGCACGTTCTTCGGCTTCGTTGAGCCTTTTCAGGACCTCGTCCCGGGGATCGTCCGCCGCATCGGTTTCGGCCGGCTGTGAGATTTCAGCCTCCGGCACCTCTCCGACCGGAGTCTCTTCGACTTCCAGTTCGCCGTCGGCGGGCGCTCCGTTTTCACGATTTTTGTCGATGGGTTTCTCTTCTGCTTTCTTTGCCATGGGAATCGGGATGGAAATGGATAAGCGGTCGAATGTGCAGAACGGGCGAGGGACTTCAACACTGGAACGAGACTTCGAGAGTGGACGCCTTGCCCGGCGCGGTCCATTACTGTGCTCCATGATTCTTCAACGGCACGAGACTCCGGACGGCCTCCTGGTGATACGGAACTGCGAATTGAGCGACATCCCGGAGATGATCCGCGTATGCACCGAAGTGTATCCTTCTTTTGCGGCGGCGGGCTTCATGTGGACGGAGGAGCAGCTGCGGAACCACCAGGCGGTGTTTCCCGACGGGCAGATTCTGGCGGAAATGGAAGGACGGATCGTCGGTGCGACGGCCTCACTCGTAGTCGATATGGGGCCGGACCCTTACCGCCAGCACACGTATGCGGGGATCACGGACAACGGGTACTTCCACAACCACGATCCCCGCGGCGACACTTTGTACGGGGCCGAGGTCTATGTGCTGCCTTCCCACGAGGGGAAGGGAATCGGTGCCGCGCTCTATCAGGCCCGTCGCGAGCTGTGCCAGAAACTGAACCTCCGGCGCATTCTCGGGGGCGGGCGTCTCTCGGGTTACGCGGAGGTGTCCGAGCGGATGGGGCCGCATGAATACGTGCGCGAGGTCGAGAACGGCGAGCGGCGCGATCCCGTGCTTTCTTTCCAATTGCGCGAGGGCTTCGTGGTCCGGGGCACGCTGCGCAATTACATGGAAGACCCCCGCTCCCGCAACGCGGCGACCCTTATCGAATGGATCAACCCCGAGTTCAAGCCGGTCTCGGGGGAGGGAACGAAGATGCGGATTTCGTGCGTACAGTACCGGGTGCGGGCGGTGGAGACCTTCGAAGAGTTTGCCGACCAGGTCGAGTACTTCGTAGAGACAGCCGCCGACTACCGTTCGGACCTGGTGGTTTTCCCCGAGTTCTTTTCGGTGCAGCTCCTGTCGCAGCGCGGTTTGAGAAAGCTGCCCTCGCTCGACGGAATCCGCAAACTCGCTTCCCTCGAGGACCCGTTTATGAAGCTGATGAGCGGACTGGCGAAAGACTACGGCCTGCACATCGTAGCGGGCAGCCACCCCATGGAGAGAGACGGCCACCTCTACAACATGAGCCCGCTCATCTATCCGGACGGCTCCTTTGACCTCCAGCCGAAGATTCACATCACTCCTGCCGAACGGAAGTACTGGGGAATCACGGGTGGCTCCAGCCTCGGCGTCTTCCAGACAAACAAGGCCAAGGTCGGCATACTGATCTGCTATGACGCCGAGTTCCCCGAGGCGGCCCGCTATCTGGCCGACCAGGGTGCAGAGGTGCTGGTGGTCCCGTTCTGCACCGACGACCGCCAGGCCTACCTGAGGGTGCGGTATTGCAGCCAGGCCCGCGCCATCGAGAACCAGGTGTATGTCGTAACGAGCGGCATCATCGGCAACCTTCCCTCGGTCCCGGCGATGGACATCCACTACGGCCGTGCGGCGGTCTTCTCGCCTTCGGACTTCGAGTTCGCCCGTGACGGAATCCAGGCCCAGGCGGACGGGAACGTGGAGATGCTGCTCGTCACCGATCTGGACATCGGCGATTTGTATCGTTCCCGGGCCGGCGGGAGCGTCACGCCGCGGCTGGACCGCCGTCTCGATCTCTTCGAGTTCCGATCGAGAGCCGGACTCTCGGAGGACGCGGGGGGCGGGGGGTGAGTCCGCATTCATTGATACTGGAAAAGACGGGGTTTTTTCTCATCCTGTTCCCCGTCCGCAGATATTCCCACCGCGCACCACCATTCCATGCTTCTCAAATCCCTTCTCATCACCCTCTCGGCTTTCGGCTTTTTCGGGAGCGACCGCGACAAATGGCTCGTGGAACTGCCGGTATTCGATCCGGTTTATTACTCCGAGACTCACCCGGACCTCGAGCGTGCCTTTGGAGACGATGTCGAGCAACTCCGCCTCCACTGGATCAAGTTTGGCATTGAGGAAGGCCGGGCGAGTTCGCCGGTCATGGATGTCAAATGGTACGTAGAGGAGAATCCCGATCTCCAGAACTCCTTTGGATCGCACAACTACCGCGACGCCCTCCGGCACTGGGTGGAGCATGGGATAGGAGAGGGCAGGGCCGCCCATCCGGAGTTCGATCCGAGGTGGTATATCCAGAACAATCCCGATGTCGCGGCCGCATTCGGTGCCAACAACTACGCAAAGGCCATCCAGCATTATCTCGAATACGGTCGGAAGGAGGGCCGTTTCGGTGCCCCGCCGATGGCGTTGCGGTGAGGAATCCCGCTATCGCCGGACGTCGCTCTTGAGTGCCTCGCCGGCCACCTTGCGGTAGGATGGGTTGTAGCGGTTGAGGAGGGCGAGATAGATGCGGCACGAGACGAAGGCCGCCACCAACCCGAGAATCAGTCCCCCCAGAAAGGTGCCGCCCACGAGGCGTCCCATGAGGTCCGTCACCACATTGACCCCGGCCTCGCGGGTCTGCTCGATGATGTAGGCGAAGGTCTCGCGGAAGGTAAGGCCCTGCTCCGAGGCCTCGCTGATCAGAGCACCGTAGCGCACCGGCGATTCGCCGAAGGCGACATTCAGGATGAAGTTTCCGACGAGGTAGTTCAGATACCAGAGTGGCAGTACGGTCAACGGGTTGGAGACCAGCTGCAGGCCAACGAGGATCATGAGGTTGGCGCGGAACAGGAGTGCCAAAAGGAAAGCGAGGCCGATCTGGAGGCCGTAAAGCGGTAGAAGGGTGAGGACCCAGCCCGCGTAGAGGGCCGGAAGCACGGCCTGGCGGCGGAACGACCACAGAAAATCCTTTTTGCGGGCGGTATCGGCGAACCATCCGAGGATGGGATAACGGTGGATCGTGGCCCGCCGGGGCAGGGGCCGCAGTAATCTTTTGACCCGGCGGATACGGGAGAAACGCTTTTCGCGCCAGCGATCCTGATCTTCTTCGGTCATGCCAGGGAGCGTCGCCAGAGGGCGACTTCTTCGCCGAGGCGCACCCCGGTCCGCGCGAGTGCTTCGTCCAGAGCCCAGGAGGGATCGGAGAGAGCCGCAAACCGGCAGTTGCCGACCTCTGCCCGCAGTGCTTCGGCGGCTTCGTCCACGACCGCACCGGCGAAGACGGCTTTGTGCGGTCCCGCACGGCCCGCCATGCGCAGCAGTGCCACCGGTCCCTTTCCAGTGAGGGAGCTGCGGTCGAGCCGCCCCTCGCCGGTCACGACCCAGTCGCTATGCTTCAGTTTGTCTTCGAGCCCCAGCCAGTCCGCCACCAGGGCGAAGCCGGCCAGAAGCCGGACGGGTGCGACGCAGGAGAGTCCGAAAGCGATCCCGCCCGCAGCACCCATGGCCGGTGCCGCAGGGTCCGGTGGCTCGTCCGCCGCCTCTGCGAGCAGAATGGCCATTCGGGTCAATACACCGTCCATGCGCTCGACACTGTCCAGGCCCTTCTGCGGTCCGAACACCGCGCTGGCACCGGCGGGTCCCAGGAGCGGACTATCGACGTCGGAGGCGATGATCACCGGCGGCAGGGAGGAGCCGGACGGGGGCAACACCCGCGCGACGGTACCGAAGGTCTCGGGCACCAAAGGGGAGACTTCGTTTCCGTGCGCATCCAGGAAGCGCACGCCCAATGCTTGCAGCGCACCGCAACCTGCGTCGTTGGTGGCACTTCCGCCGATTCCGAGGACGATGGCGTCGGCCCCCTGACGGGCGGCCTGGCGGATCAGGTCGCCCGTGCCCTGTGCAGCGGTTTTCCACGGGTCGCGCTCATTGGGGGCGAGGAGGGGGAGCCCGCTCGCGGAGGCCATTTCGATCACCGCCAGACGGTTGGCGGCGGCGACCCCCATGCGGGCACGGGCTGTGGCCGGAACCGCAGCTGCGTCCACCCAGCCGATCAGGGCATGGACGGACCGGCCGAGGGGGTCGCGGACCTCGCACTGTGCGATCCGGCCCCCGGTCGCCCCGGTCAGGATGGAACAGAACCCCTCGCCGCCGTCGGTCAGGGGTGCGGTCTCGACCCGGTCACCGCATGCGGTCCGTTCGATGGCATTGGCGGCTGCGGCGCACGCTCCGGCGGCGGAGAGGGCACCCTTGAACTTGTCGAAAGCCAGGAGAATCCTCATCGCCGCACGCTTGTTATTGTTGGAGGGTCAGCGCAGCTCCCGACCGGTCTTTCCGTCGAGGACCTTGAAGTTCTCGACGTGATAGGAGGGATCGGCCCGGAAGGAGAGGTTCACGTTGTAGCTCTTTTCAAGCTCGGTCAGGTGCTTCTCGTCCTCCGCGCGGAGCCGCTCCAGATTGACCGGATGGAGCAGAATGCGCAGGAAAAGAGGCTCGGCGGAGTCGCCCTTGGCGCGGGCGTGGCGGGCCACGCTGACCAGACGCCGCTGGATCTCGACACTGATGGAGCGGGGCGATTTGACGATGCCCCTGCCGTTGCAGTAGGGGCACGAAGTGTAGATACCGCTCGAATGACTCTCCTTGTGCCGCTGTCGGCTCATTTGCAGGAGTCCGAGCTGGGAGAGTGGCAGAACGTGGCTCTTGGCGGAATCCCTGGACATCTCCTGCCTCATCCGCTGGTACACGGCGTTGCGGTCCCGTTTCTGCTTCATGTCGATGAAATCGACGATGATCAGCCCCCCGATGTTGCGCAGACGGATTTGCCGCGCCACCTCGGAGGCAGCCTCGAGGTTGGCACGCACGATGAAGTCCTTGCCGTCCTTGGCACCGCCCTTGTGTCCGCCGGTGTTCACATCGACGGCGACAAGCGCCTCGGTCTCCTCGATCACGATCTCGCCGCCTCTGGGCAGGGGAACCTTGCGCATGAAGGTCTGCTCGATCTGCCGATCGACGTTGAAGCGTTCGAAGATGGGAATGTCC
>CAYVUQ010000114.1:0-5814 GCA_964454915.1 uncultured Puniceicoccaceae bacterium | reverse complement strand
ATCTTGGTGTTGTCTGGATGGTCCTGAACCCACTGTTGATGATGGCACTCTATTCCTTCGTGTTCGGAGTGATCTTCAACGGGCGCTATGATCGGTCGGACCCGAATGAGACGGCACTCGACTTCGCGCTCGGCGTCTTCCTCAGTCTGACTATTTTCCAGTTGATCGCCGAAGTCATGGCGGTATCCACCACCATCATTCTCGGCAACACGAATATCGTGAAACGGGTGGTGTTTCCCCTGGAGATTCTGCCTGTGGCCCAGGTGGGTGCTTCGATCTACCATTTTCTGATCAGTATCTCGCTGGTTTTCCTGGGTATCCTGGTCTTTGGCCGGGAACTCTCCCTTTATGCTCTCTGGCTGCCGGTGCTGATTGTTCCGGTGGTGATGATATCGATGGGTCTCGGGTGGTTCTTCTCCGCTATCGGTGTTTACGTCCGGGATATCGGTCAATTGATGCAGTTTCTCACACTGGCACTCATGTACTGCAGCGGTATCTTCTTCTCGATCGACCGGGTGATCGTCGCCGGATTCTATCCGGTTCTGAAGTTCAATCCCATCGCGCATATCGTGGAGCAGGCCCGCCGGGTGGTGCTCTGGCACGAGCCTTTGCATTTCGAGCCGGTTCTTTACGTGTATCTTGCGGCACTGGCGATATTTCTCACCGGTTACGTGGTCTTCAACCGGCTCAAGAAAGGGTTCGCCGATGTTCTCTGAGCGTCCGGGAGCACCTTGGGCACTCGCGCTGGTCGTATTTCTGCTGGCACTACCGCTGGTCTGGCAGGCCACCCGTTGGTCGAAATGGACGGTGACGCTGCATTCGGAAACGGGAGGTATCCTCAAGTGGTATGTCGATTCCGGGAGGGGCTTTTCGGAGGAGAGCGGCGGGTATGTGTCGGTGCCTGCCGGCGAGCGTTTCGACGCGACCGTACTTCTCCCCTCGGGAGGGATCGAGCGTCTGCGTCTGGACCCTGTGGACAGTGTCGGGCCAGTGGAGATTTTCTCGATCCGGTGGTCTGCACCCTGGCCCGCCAGGGACGGCTGGTGGGACCCTCTTGCCGCTGAATGGGAGGGCGTCGATACGGTTGGTCGGGCCCGGGGTGTCGTTCTGGAGGCGAGCGGTTCTCCGCCTGACATCCGTGGAGTATGGAACGGCGCACCCGGCTTTTCCTCCGCTGTCTGGTGGTTCGTGCGGATCGGAATTTCCGCCGTCGCGGCATCCATCGCGTTCCTCCTCGGCCGGTGGTGGAACCTGTCATTGACCCGAAAACACAGTGTCTCTCATGACTGAAAACGAGATCGTCGTCTCCGTTCGAAACCTGACCAAGGCCTACCGCGTCTGGCGCAGTCCGCTCGACCGTCTGAAGTCGCCGATCATGCACGAGATCGGCAGAAGGCTCCCTGGCGAGAGTGCTGTTTCGAGGGCTTTGCAACGGCGCGCGGCCCGGGCCTACAATGACTTCTACGCGTTGCGGCAGGTTTCGTTCGACGTGGCCCGCGGAACCAGTTTCGGGATTCTTGGTCGAAACGGGTCCGGCAAAAGTACTCTCCTGCAGATCATAGCGGGAACTCTCGCCGCCACGGGCGGGGAGGTGGTCACCAGAGGGAGGGTAGCCGCTCTCCTGGAATTGGGTTCAGGGTTTAACCCGGAGTTTTCCGGCCGCGAAAATGTGTACATGAACGCGTCCATTCTCGGTATCTCACGGAAGACAATCGACGAACGCTTCGACGACATCGCCGCCTTCGCCGATATCGGTTCTTTCATGGACCAGCCGGTGAAAACCTATTCGAGCGGGATGTACGTGCGGCTGGCGTTCTCGGTGATCGTCCATGTGGACGCCGATGTCCTGATCATCGACGAGGCGTTGGCGGTGGGCGATGTGTTCTTTGTCCAGAAATGTATGAGGTTTCTGCGCAGATTCCGTGAGCGCGGTGTGCTCCTGTTTGTCAGTCACGACCTTCCCTCGATTAACAGACTCTGCGACCAGGCTCTTTGGCTGGACCAGGGGGTCGTCCGTCAGAGGGGGGTGCCGAAAGATGTGACCGAAGCCTATTTCTCGGAGTTCTATTCCAATGCCGACGCGGATCCGGCGGATGCCGAACGGGGTGAGTCGGGAACTCCGTCCGGGAGCGAGGCCGCCTCGGCCCGTGACGAGCGCGCCGCACCGGTCGAACACGAGCAGATTCTCGGCGAGGAGGTGCACGACCAGCGGCTCCAGTATCTCAACTTCACCGACCACCGGAATGATATCGAAGTCTTTTCCTTCAATCCGGACGGCGAGTCTTTCGGGGTTCGTCGCGCCGAGGTCGTCGATGCCCGTCTGACTGATACCGAAGGTCGCCGGTTGGGCTGGATCGTCGGCGGCGAGAAGGTCGAGGCTCGGGTGACCGTGGAGGCGCACGAGACGGTTCGCGATCCGATTCTCGGTTTCGGCATCAAGGATCCGAGCGGGCAGGTCCTGTTCGGGGACAACTCGTTTCTTACCACCCAGGGGCAGGAGACCGTTTTGCGGAAGGGGGAGAGGCTTCAGGCGGTGTTCCGTTTTCAGATGCCCATTCTTCGACCGGGCGACTACGTCATGAATGCAACCGTGGCCGCAGGCACCCAGAGCGAGCACGAGATGCAGCACTGGGTCCACGATGCGGTCGTCCTTCGGTCATACACGAAGAGCGACACGACCGGAATGATCGGTATCCCCATGATGGCTATCGAAGTTGGCCGACCGAGATAAGAACCTTTGGCGTTCCACCTCCATATCGACAGCATCACGCGGATGCATCCGCCTTTCTCCGGGCTGGTGGTGGTCCGGGGCTGGTGTCTGGACGCGAGTTCGTCTCCGTGCAGCGATCTCGTCTGCCGGGTGGGCCGTTCGAAAGTGCCGGTTTCGCGGGAGTGGCGTCGTGATCTTGTGGATACGTTTACGGAGAACCCCGAGAGCGGCTGGGGAGGCTTCCATATGGTATGCGCCTGCGGTCCCGGATTGCGGCGTATCGGGTTATGGTCCGGACAGGAGTGTCTCTGGAGCGGCAGGGTGTTTTCGTTCGGGCTCGGTCGAATCTGCGAGGGGCGGGTCTGGAGTCTCGCCGCAGGTGGGGTAGAAGGAGTTTCCGCCGCCCCCCTGCGCCAGGCCTTCGGACGGCGGGCCAAGGCGCATGACGGACCTGGTGGAATGTGCAGTGCAACATCCGCCGTCAAGGCGGATGAAGGACGTGCCGGGAGCTACGGACCTGCTTCTCATCGGGCTGCGCGACCGATCCTACGGGAGTACGTGGCATCCGCCATCGGATGCGAAGTCGATGTCGTCGGCGTCTTTTACGGGCGGTCCTCGTCGGCGGACGACTGGTTCGCGTCCCTGGCTTCCGCCCGCGAAGTGCTTCCGCGCCTGCGGGTTTTCGTGGTCGAACATGGGCCGGAGCCGGTTGTCCGGGATTTGGTCGATAAGTGGTCCGAGCGGCTGTCGCTGGAATGGCGGCACAATCCCTCCAATCCGGGATTCGGTGCGGGCTGCAACGCGGGTGCCAGCCTGGGCAAGGCCCCGTTTCTTTTCTTCCTGAATCCGGATGCGGTGTTGACGCCTGGTTCGCTGGAAAGGCTCGTTGAGCGGGCCGAAGCTGATTCGCCCGATGGATTCGTTGCCTGGGAGGCTGGTCAGATGCCCTGGGAGCATCCGAAGCTGTATCATCCCCTGACCGGAGAGACGGAGTGGTCCTCGGCGGCAGCGTGGCTGCTTCGCCGTGATGCGTTCGAGGCCGTCGGCGGATTCGACGAGAACATCTTTCTTTACGGGGAAGACGTTGACTTATCGTGGAGACTCCGCGCGGCTGGCGGACGCTTGGCCTATGTCCCTGGTGTCCGTGTCCGGCATGAGAGCTATGGAGGAGACGAAGTCGCATCGGGAAAGGCCCTGCAGGTTCGGGAGGGAAGACATTCCGATGCTTACCTGCGGGGTAAGTTCGGCGGACTCCGGGATTGCTTTTCCGTGGATGGTTTCAGGGTTCTCTCCCGGCATTTTTGGAAGGGAAGAAAGCGGTGGTTCAAACTTGGGGCTGGAAAGGTGCGGTTTCTGCCCTCGGGATACGAGGTTGAACGACCCGGCTGCGGAAGGGAGCCTCTTCGAACGGTGGAGCACGTCGCTCCCGTTGTGCTCCGGGTCGGAGAAGTTGAGGATGGTTTCGAGCGCGGGGTTTGGGAGGCTGCGGTTGCGGCGATGACGGACGTGCGGGTTGTGCTTGAGTGGATCGCCGGTGCGGCGGTTTCGGCTGAACCTGCGAGTCGGGTTCAAGGCAGCCCCCCTGTCGGGGGTTGGGTCTTTGACGCGTGGAGCAACTGGATGCTCTTCCCGGACGCTCTCGCGCAGATGATGGCGGCTGCGACTGCCGGTGGTGTCGAAGGGGTGCGCGGACGGGGATTGGTGGCCCCGGGAAGGATCGATGGCGGGCGTTGGCAGATCGAAAGGTTCGCCGGGGGCCTGCCCCATCCGGACCCGGGCCACGGATTTCGCCCTGGTGTGTCGAGACGAAAGGACGAGGGAAAGGTTCTCACCCTGTCCAAAGGGTTTTGGTTGGAGGCCGCGGGTAGCATCCGCCGCCAGGGCGGATGAACGGGAGTTGCCTGGGGGTTGGGACTGGCTTGTGATGGGCTTTGGCAGGCGATGTCCGGGCTGGCACGGCAAGACGAGCCAGCACTACGTTTCTTTGGGATGAAGAAGTTTTTCATCATGCGCCCGCGCCTGCGGGTGTTCCAGTGGGTGCGCGGGTTCGTCGCTTTCGAGGGGGAGGGGGCGGATGCCGAAGGCCGTCCGCCGGAGTCCGTGACGCTTGCCCTGGGAAGTCGCCGACTGGATTGTGTTCGGTTGGATCCGAAACGGACGGGAGGAACGGGTGTGCGCTTTCGTCGGTTCTTCCGCACCGGAAAAGGGCCTAAGTGGATCACGGCGCAGGCACGTTGGAAGGACGGCACTCAGACCACGGTGGCACGATTTCTGGCAGTCAACTTTTCGCGTCGCCCTCCCGATCCCTTCGTGCGGGACTACCAACATTTTCTCGCGAGAAACGCCCCGTCCGGAGAAGAGGTGCGTCGGCTGGGCCAGGCCGTTTTCTCCCCCACAAAACAGCCGAAGATTTCCATTCTCCTGCCCACTTACAACACCGATCCCCGCTTGCTCCGCGAGGCGGTCAATTCTGTCCGGCGGCAAGTGTATCCGAACTGGGAGCTGTGCATCGCCGACGATGCCTCGACACGCCGCAGCACGCGCCGGATGCTTCGTCGGCTTTCCGCGCAGGACGAGAGGATTCGCGTGAGCTTCAGACCGGAGAACGGCCACATCTCTCGGGCGAGCAACACCGCACTCGAAATGGCCACCGGCGAGTGGGTCGCTCTTCTGGATCATGACGATCTGCTACCCCCCCAGGCCCTGGCACGGATGGTCCTGGAGATGGACCGGTATCCCGATGTCCGCTTCCTGTACAGTGACGAAGACAAAGTTGATGCCAGAGGCCGACCGCTGGCTCCCTATTTCAAGCCCGACTGGAATCCGCTCTTGTTGTATTCGCAGAACTACATCTGCCATTTTTCCTGTATGCGGCGGGAGGATGTCGAAGCGGTCGGCGGGTTTCGCGAAGGTTTCGAGGGCTCGCAGGATTGGGACCTCTTCTTGCGGTTGGGGGCGCATCTGAAACCGGCTGATATCCGGCATGTCCCGGAAGTGCTCTACCACTGGCGGGTCATTCCCGGTTCCTCTGCGGGAAACGTCGGTGAGAAAAGTTACTCGGTGCAGGCTTCCCGCAAGGCACTGTCGGCCGCCATTCCCTGGGC
>CAYVUQ010000113.1:0-5976 GCA_964454915.1 uncultured Puniceicoccaceae bacterium | reverse complement strand
GCCGCGAAGAGGCCTTCCATCTCCCCGCCGAAGCCGCCGAACCGGGTGCCTCCCTTTTCCTCGAAGCAACCGACGCTCGGGGCAACCGCGCGGCCTGGACCGGACTGGTTCCGGAGAATTGATTCCGTTATTTTGATTGCCGCCGGCACCACCGCGCTCTTTTTCTTGGCGTTTTGGAATGTACCTGCGCGAAGTCACCATCAACGGTTTCAAGAGTTTCGCCGACATCACCCGGCTTGAACTCCAGCCGGGGGTAACGGCCATCGTCGGACCCAACGGCTGCGGAAAGAGCAACATCGCCGACGCCGTCCGCTGGGTGCTCGGAGAACAAAGTGCCAAGTCCCTGCGCGGCGGCTCCATGCAGGACATCATCTTCGGCGGCTCAGAGAAGCGCAAGGCACTCCCCTTCAGCGAGGTCAGTCTCGTCTTCTCGGACTGCGAGGTCGAGCTGGGAGCGAGCTTCCACGAAGTCGAGGTCTCCCGCCGGGTCTCCCGCGACGGCTCCAGCCAGTACCGCATCAACGGCAAGATATCCCGCCTCAAAGACCTCCAGCGTCTCTTCATGGACACCGGGGTCGGCCAGGTCGCCTACTCCTTTCTCGTCCAGGGCCAGGTGGACCAGATTCTCTCCACCAATCCAGCCGACCGGCGCACGATCTTCGAGGAGGCCGCCGGCATCACCCGCTACAAAAGTCAGCGCAAAGAAACCCTCAACAAACTCGCCCTGGTCGATGCGAATCTTTCGCGCGTCTCCGATGTGATCGAAGAGGTCAGCCGCCAGATCGGCAGCCTGAAACGCCAGGCCTCCAAGGCCGTCCGCTTCAAACGCCTCAGCCACCGGCAAAGAAATCTCGAAAACGCCCTCCACGCCTTCCGCATCAAGGAGCTGGACGCCTCCATCGCCGAGCTCGAAGCGGCCACCGCCTCCATCAAGGGCGAGACCGAATCACTGCGCAAGGAGATCGACAAGCGCGAGGCCTCCCTCTCCGGGGACCGCGAGCGACGCACCCGCATCTACGAGCGGATCGAGGAAACCCAGGAACGCCTGTTCGAACACCGCTCCGCACGCGAGGCCGCCGAGAACCGTATCGAAGCCCTCGAAACACGCCGCCGCGACCACGAGGTTCGTATCGGAAAACTGGAAACGGAAATCGGGCGGATGCGCAACCAGCGCAGCGAACTGGACGCCCGCGGCGCCGAAGAAAACCAGACCCTCCAACAACAATTGCATCTGGTCGGCGACTCCGACGCCGAGACCGAACAGAAACGCAAGGCCTTCGAAGAGGCTTCCCGTGCCCTCGACGAGCGGGAACGTGCCTTCCGTGCGCACCGCGAAACCCTCGGCGGTGCCGAGAACACCATCGCCCGTCTTCGCTCCCGCTGCACGTCGCTCGAGGTCAATCTCAAGTCCTACGAGGTCCGTCACGCCGCTCACGGAGAGACCGTCCACACTGCCAGGCAGGAAGCCGAGACCCTCGCCGGCAAGGAGGAGGCCACTACCAAAGCCCTCGTCCAACGCCGGGCCGAAGCAGACGAATCCGCCGAACAATTGCGGAAAAAACGCGAGGAACTCGAAGCCATCCGCACCGGTTTCCGCACCGCCCAGACCGAGGTCCAGGAGATCGACCGTCAGCTTGCCCGGACCACCGCCCGCCGCCAGGTTCTCCAGGACCTCCAGGACCGCATGGAGGGGCACGGCGAGGGTGCCAAGGCACTGCGCAAAGGCAAGCTCGGGGAACCCTTTTCCGCCGACCGCTTCACCCTGCTCTCCTCCCTGATCGAGGTCGCCCCGGAACACGCCGCAGCCGCCGAGGCCCTTCTCGGCCCCGCCGTGGACGCCGTTCTCTGGACCGACGAAGAGGATCTGCCCTCCCTCATCGAGGCCATGCGCGGCAAGGGTGTTCCCCGAACCGCCCTCCTGGCCCCGGCCCCCGAAACCGCACCCGATTCGCCCGCTCTGCCGGGCCTGACCCCCGCAGGCGATGTCGTCCGCCCGAAAGACGACCGGATCGCAGCCCTGCTGCCCGCCCTGCTCGCCGATTGCCACTTCGCGGAATCCGACACGGCCCTTTTCGCCTGGCGACGGGAGAACCCCGGAGCCCGCTTCCACCGCGTGGTCACCGGTGAAGGGACCGTCTTCAGCGGCGACGGCATGGTCGTCGCCGGAAAGGCCCACGATGGCAAACAAAGCCTGCTCGGCAGGGAAGCCGAAATCCGCCGCATCCAGGAGGAGATCACCGCCCGCGAAAAGGAACTCGACGCCAAACGGGAGACGATCCAAACCACCCAGGAACAGATCGACCGGATCGAGCGCGAGGTCGAGGAAATCCGCGAACGGGCAACCGAAATCCAAAGCGAGAAGACCACTCTCGAAGCAGAGGAAAAAGCCCTCCGCACCGCCCGCGAGGAAAACCGGCGCACCCTCGCCGAGGCCGAGGAAAAAATGCGCACCCTGGAGGAGAGCCGCTCCGCCAGCGAAAACGATCTCACCCAGGCACGGACCGAACTCGACAAGGCCGAACAGGACCTGAAGGACGGTCGGGCCGCTGTCGCCGAGCACGAGGCCGCCATCGACGCACTGCGCACCACCCGGGACGAACGTAAAGAGGAATGGACCAATACCCGCCTCGACCACGCCAGCCGCAAACAGGCACTCGAGCTGGTCGAGAAAGGCCTTTCCGAAATCGAAAGACGCAAAAAGGAAATCGACCTCATCTGCAAGACCCGCTCCGAAGAAATCGCCCAGCTGCGCTCCGAAATCGAAGAAGCCGCTACGGACAAGGAGCGCGAGAAAGAGACCGTCGAGGAGTCCACCGGAAATCTCGAAACCGCCAAGAGCGAGATGGAAGAAGAGCGAACCCGCCTGCGCACCCTCGAGGAATCGCTCTCCGAGCGTGAACGCGAAACCGCGGAGATGCGCAAGACTCTCCAGGAGAAGGAACAGTCGTTCAACCGCAAGGAAGTCGAGCTCACCCGCCAACGCTCCAAAGCGGAATTCATTCTCGAGAAATCCTCCACCGAAAACGAAGTCGATATCCGGCAAATCGACTGGCGGCGAGCCCTTTGGGACGCCGACCGCGACTTCAAATCAAGGGTGCGCCTGGACGACATGGAGGAGGGCGACGACCTCGACCTCGATCCGGTGGACCAGCGCGGCGATCCCACCGAGGAGAACCTGGATTCCTACCAGTCCGCTGATTGGGAGGAGATCGAGGACGAATGCCGTAAACTCCGGGAAAAGATCCAGTCGCTCGGAGCCGTCAATCTCGTGGCCATCGAGGAATACAAAGACCTCAAGGAACGCTACGAATTCCTCCAGTCGCAAAGCCAGGACCTCTGGAACTCAAAGGAGGAACTTCTCCGCGCCATCGACGAGATCAACGAAACCTCGCAAACCCTCTTCCAGGAGACCTTCGAAAAAATCAGGGAAAATTTCCGCTACACCTACGACCACCTTACCAACGGAGGAAGCGCCGACCTCGAGCTGATCGAGGCCGAAGACGTTCTCGACTCCGGCATCGAGATCAAGGCCCGCCCCCCCGGCGTGCGCACCTCCACCCTCAGCCTGCTCAGCGGCGGACAGCGAACCATGGCCGCCGTAGCCCTGCTCTTCGCCATCTACATGGTCAAGCCAAGCCCGTTCTGCGTTCTCGACGAGCTCGACGCCCCCCTCGACGACGCCAACATCGGTCGCTTCACCGAGATGCTCAAGCGCTTCACCGAATACTCGCAGTTTCTGATCATCACGCACAACAAACGGACCATCGCCGCCTCCGACTCGGTCTTCGGCGTGACCATGCAGGAAAAGGGAGTCTCCCGTCTGGTCTCCATGCGCTTCAACCACAACACCCAGAAGGCGGAGTTCGCCGAGGGCGAGTTGGAGGGCAAGGCCATCGCCACCGAGTAGCCCCCTCCCCTCCGTGTGCCTCCCGGCAAACCTCGCCTCCCGCATCCCCTCCCTCCCGGTCGATCCACCCGGCCCGCCCCAGGGACACGCCGCCACCGGCCAGTGCGACAAACGCCCGGAACCATCCGGCAGTCGTGCGGTCCACGTGGAGCGGGGGCCGTCTGACGGTTCCAGCCGAAAATCCCTCCGCGCATCCCGCCGGGCCTGCCGCCGGACCACCCGGCACCACGCCAAAACTTTCCATTTCGCCTCCCGTTTTCTCCACCGCGCCCAACGGGAACACGCCTGCGCCGTGTATGCGTACTGCCGCTACATCGACGACCTGATCGACGAGCCCGAAGATGGGCGGGTCCCCCCCCCACCCGATGACCTCTTCGCCGAAAACCGGCTCCTTCTCGCGGGTGAACATACCGAACCCTTCGCGGAAGCCTTTCGCCGCACCTGTTGCGAACGCAGTATCCCGGTTGAATTGCTTGATGACCTGGTACGCGGCTGCTGCCGGGACCGGGGCAGAGTCCGCATCGCCGACCGCGACATGCTCTGGGGATACTGCTACCTCGTCGCCTCGGTGCCGGGCCTCATGATGGCCCGGGTCTTCGGCGTCTGCCGAGCCGACGCCTACGAACAGGCAGCCGCCATGGGCCTCGCCATGCAGTTGACCAACATCCTCCGCGATATCGCCGAAGACCACCGCCGCGACCGCATCTACCTCCCGGCCGACGAACTCACCCTGCGCGGACTCTCAGTCGATGTTCTCCTCCGCGACGGCCCCTCGCCGAGCTGGCGCACCTATCTGAAAGAACTCGCCGACACCGCCCGCTCCCTCTACCGGACCGCCGAAACCGGTATCCCCGCAATCACCGACCCCCGCGGTGCCCGCGCCACCCTCGTCATGAGCCGCGTGTACGGCGGCATCCTCGACGAGATCGAGCGAGCCGACTTCGACATCCGCCAGAGAAGATACGTCCCCCTCCCCCGAAAAATCCACCTCGCCCTCCCGGGCATTCGGAAAACCTTCCCATAGGGCCGGAAATACCCCAAAAGAATAACACGGGACAGGAATGTCACGTCTCCGGAGGGCGGACATTCCTGTCCGCCGCAAACGGCCCCCAACCCAGTGCAGCATTGCTCAGCCCAAAATGAAAATCATCCCACCATTGCTTTGCATCTTGTTTCTCCTCGTCGGGTGTGGAGGAGAGGGTTCCCGCAAACTCACTGACCCCCGCCAACAGATATCGTTTGAAATCCCAAAGGGGTGGGAGACGCTTCCCAATTCGAACGGGACCCGCTTCCATGCGACCACACAGGAGGATGCAATCGACGCGTCACGTGCAATTATTATGGTCAATACCATCCTGGTGGACGAGCAGCGCGATCTGGTTCGGCAACGAGATGAATGGATTGCGCACCATGAACAGAGAGGGTTGCGAATCGTGCTTCGTTCGACCTATCAGAAGAATGGGGTTACCGGTGTCGAGTTTGCGAACGAACAAGCCGGAATGATGGGCCAGGAGATTCTGCACCAGATTCAATTTCACTATCCCGGAGTCCTGGTCCTCACCCACCTTCAGGTGCCGGTTGAGGATTACGAGACCATGCTTCCGATCTACCATGAAGTAGTGCGCTCGATCCAACCGCTGTCGGTCGAACCAGTCGGGAGATGAAAACCCCGAATCGGGCGACCTCGCTCCACTCCGGTCATCCCCCTGTTATGAAACGCGGGCAGAACCATAGATTCGGAAATGTCCTCACCGGGATGCGACGGCTGTAACAGATCTCTCTCTCGTAGCCTGGAAGCACCAGCTTCATTCAAGCCTGCTTTCGATGAGCATCAGACCGCCGAGGGTGAGATCGCCCACATTCAAAGTGCCGGGACTGTTGCCGGGGACGAGGGTGATTTGGTTCAGTACGTTGCCCGCATCCTCTCCCGCTCCAGGATTGGCGACGCCCAGAACGACATCGCCGTTGGCCGTGCCGGTGTTCGAAAAGCCGCCCCCCCGCCGATGCGGATGCCGTCGTCGTTGCTTCCCGAACCTCCATCAATTGCACCGAAATTGCTGAACCCGCCG
>CAYVUQ010000112.1:0-5987 GCA_964454915.1 uncultured Puniceicoccaceae bacterium | reverse complement strand
TCCGAAAAGGAGGTGATTTCCTGGTCGCCGAGAAGGATGCGCACCTCGAGGAAAACCTTGCTCAGGCTCTCCGGTGGCGATCCGTCGCCCTCGAGGACTTGCTTCCAGCCAAGGCCGCTGTCGGCGGGGGGGAACTCAACCGGGTTGCTGATCAAATCGCGCTCTTCACCGCTGGGAAGACCATCGAACGTGACAGTCTGCTCTTCGGTCGAGGCTCCAGTCAGGCGGTAGCTGCCGGAGCCGTCCAATCCCCAGAGGATTTCAAAATCGAGCCGGTGGACGACAAAGTGCACCGCGACATCCTCCGGGATGTCCATCAGTGACCGGTTTTGGATCACCACCTCGAATGTTCCCTGCTGCTCCTCCGTTTCCGAGGAGGGAAGCCTTCGGAAGAAACGCACCGGAAACACCTTCGTATTGGATACGATTAAAGGAAGTGCCCATTCCAGCACGGCCTGTCTTGAAGACTCGGCAAGGTCCGTGAGCGAAATTCTGGTCGTGCCGCCCTCAGGCGTTTCGAGGACGACTTCGGCCCCCTCGATACTTTTTACCTGGCCGGCAAGGATGCTCCCGTCTTCCTTTTCCACGGAGGAGGGTGCCTCGGCGGCCCCGACCGAAAGGGCTGCTGCGATCAACAACACCAAACCCGTCACCAGACGGATTGGCGGAGCGGAGACTAGCCTGGAAGTGGAAAGCGGCATTTCGATCAGGGAACCTTTCGGATGACCGCCTTCGAGGCAATGCTATTCGGTGCTGTTTTGGCTTGGTTCAGGGCACGAACCTTGCTGAATGGGTATTTCCCATGGGCAAAAACATCGGATTTGTCTCAACCCGGTTCGCGGGACAGGATGGCGTGTCGCTGGAAAGCGCGAAGTGGGCGCACGTCTTGTGGGATGATCGGCACGTTTCCTACTGGTACAGCGGCAAGAGCGACCGCCACCGCGACATCACCCACTGCGTGCCCGAGGCCTACTTCGGGTTTTCGGAAAACCTGTGGATCAACCAACGGATATGGGGCTGCACCCGCCGGGGGCCGGAGGTCACGGCCCGGATCAGAGACCTCGCCGGTTACCTGAAACGCACACTCTACGACTTCGTGGAGCGGTTCGGGATCGATGTGATCATCCCGCAGAATGTCCTGGCGATTCCGATGCATGTGCCGCTCGGAATCGCTCTGACAGAGTTCCTCGCGGAGACCCATATCCCCACCATCGCCCACCACCATGATTTCTACTGGGAGCGCACCCGGTTCAGCGTAGGCGCGGTGCAGGAGTATCTCGATATGGCCTTCCCGGCCCGGATGTCCAATATGCGCCACGTGGTGATCAACCAGGCAGCCCAGGAGCAGCTATCGCTCCGCAAGGGAGTCTCCTCTTTGCTGATCCCGAATGTGTTCGATTTCGACAACGTTCCGGAGGGTCACGATGATTACGCACGTGATTTCCGGGCGGAGGTCGGCTTGACGGACGAGGATATCGTCTTTCTCCAGCCCACGAGGGTCGTCCCCCGCAAGGGGATTGAGCACGCCATCAAGCTCATCGGCGCGCTCGAGGACCCGCGTTGCAAGCTGGTGGTGACCCACGAGGCGGGCGACGAGGGCTTCGAGTATTCCGACCGTCTTCAGGAACTTGCGCACGAGGAAGGCGTGGACTTGCGCTTCGTGGCGGACCGGATCAGCGAATTCCGCCAGCGCGACAGCGAAGGGCGAAAAGTTTACACCCTTTGGGATGCCTACGCCCACGCCGATATCGTTACCTATCCCAGCCTCTATGAAGGATTCGGCAACGCCCTGCTCGAATCGATCTATTTCCGCCTGCCGGTGGTCATCAACCGGTACTCGATCTACGTGCAGGACATTGAGCCGAAGGGATTCCGTCTCCTGGAGATGGACGGTTTCGTCACCCAGTCCGTCCTCCGGCAGGTCAAGAAGGTCCTCTCCGATGAGGCATACCGCCGGGAGATGGTCGAGCACAACTTTCGGACCGCCCGCCGCTTCTACAGCTACAGTGTTCTCCGCCGCAATCTGCGCACCCTTCTGACCAGCCTGACCGGCCTTTCCTGACCATGCTTCGCTTTGTCTCCATCCAGCAACTCGAGCGGTTGCAGCACCGGTTCCGCCGCCTTTACGGAGGTGAGGCCGACCGCATGACCCGTCGTTTCTACGCAGCCCTCGGACGCTACGGGGTCGGGCTGCGCCCCGCACACTCGGGTCACTTGTGGTCGGAGAAAGACGCCGTTTTAATCACCTACGGCGATTCCGTGCGGAGGGAGGGGGAGGCACCGTTGAGGACTCTGCGGTCCTTTTGTACGCGACATCTGAAAGGGGCTTTCAGCACGGTCCATGTCCTGCCGTTCTTTCCGTGGACATCGGACGACGGGTTTTCGGTCAAGGATTACCGGAGCGTCGATCCCGCCCTGGGGGACTGGAGTGATATCAAGGCACTCGCCGGAGAGTTTTCCCTGATGGCCGACCTGGTCCTGAACCACTGCTCGTCGAAGAGCGAGTGGTTCAGGGAATTCGTGGCCGGGATAGAGCCGGGAGCGGACTACTTCGTGACAGCGGACCCCGATCTCGACACGAGTGCGGTGGTCCGCCCGCGGACCTCGCCCGTTCTCACCCGCTTTGCCACCCGCGACGGAGACAAGTGGGTGTGGACCACTTTCAGTGCCGACCAGGTGGATTTAAACTGGCGCGACCCCAACCTGTTTTTTGAGTTCGTGGATATCCTGTTCCTTTACCTTTCCATGGGGGTCAGGGTTCTGCGGCTCGATGCGGTAGCCTTCGCGTGGAAGGAGCCGGGGACGAGCTGTATCCATCGCCCGGAGACGCATGAGTTGGTCAAGCTCTTCCGCGACATCCTGGAAATCGTGGCACCAGGGACCATCCTCCTGACCGAGACCAACGTTCCGCACGAGGAAAACATCAGCTACTTCGGCGAGGACGACGAGGCGCACATGGTGTACCAGTTCGCCCTGCCTCCGCTGCTGCTACACGGTCTGCTGGTCGGCACGGCACGGCACCTGACGCAGTGGGCCGCGGGCCTGCCGCCGCTGGAAGCGAACCAGACCTTCCTCAACTTCACCGCGAGCCACGACGGGATCGGGGTGCGACCGCTGGCCGGGCTGGTCTCTGACGCGGAGATGGCCCACCTGCTGGACAAGGTTCGGGATCGTGGCGGCCTGGTGTCCACCAGGACGAACGCGGACGGCAGCGAAAGTCCCTACGAGCTGAACATCACCTACGCCTCGGCCCTCTCGGAACCGGGCGACGAAGAGTCGGGCCGTCGCCGCTTCCTCTGTTCCCAGGCCCTGGCGTTGAGCTTGAAAGGAGTGCCCGCAGTGTACCTGCCGAGTCTTTTCGGTGCACCCAACGACGACGAAGGGGTTCGGGCGACCGGTCGAAACCGGTCGATCAATCGAAAAAGGTGGGATGCGGATGAACTGGCCGGTCTTTTGGGAGCGGAGGGCGAGTTTCGTCTCGTCTTCCATGATTATCTCATGCTCTTGCGGCGCCGGTCCGAGTATCCGGCCTTTCATCCCAACGCGGGCCAGACCGTGCATCACTGCGGCGACGAATTCTTTGTCGTGGAGCGGTTTTCGGGCGACCAACGGATTCTCTGCGTGTACAACTTTACCCCTGAAAAGAGGGTCTTCAGGGGCCTGTCCGGGGTCGAATCGCTTTCCGGGGTGGATACCTTCCACGAAATCATCGGCGGCAAGACACTCCGCCCGCGGAAGAGGGGCCTCCCTCTTGATGCTTTTCAAGCCGTGTGGCTGCTCGGAAAATAGGCCATCAGAGCGGTCGGAGCACCGATATCCCGACCGGTGCAGTGGTCAGGTTCGGCACTACTTTCGGCGTTTTTTCTGCCGTCGGCGGAAAAAATCGATGACTACGAAAGCGAGAGCGACCTTGAGCAGACCCTCTACGGAATTCATTTGGATAAGGGTGCCGACACTCGGCTCGTCCGCGAGCAGGAGGGCGGGCGTTGCCAGAAGCAGGGCGAGGACGATTCGGATATTCATGGTCTTTGCTGCAGTTTTGAGGATCAGAGGGTTTCCACCCGCAGGCGGAGGAATTGCTGGTTGCCGGTCATGGCAATTTCGATGGTGATGAGGTCCACGTCGGGAACGGGCGAAGGAGTGACCGTGACGTTGGCCGCTTCGGGGGCGACGTCTGTCCAACTATCGGTCGAGAGGTCGGGCGACGTCTGGACGGTGAAGACCAGGTCCTCGGCTTGACGGTTGCGGCGGAAGGTGAAAGTCGCGGTGCCCTCGCCCTCGCCGAGCGCGACCGGTGTGCTGTAATTGTGCGAGCCGTCCGCCGGGTCGGTGAAGCCATGGGCGTATTCGAACAGGTTGATAAGCCCGTTGGCATTGGGATCGTCACCGGAACCGCTCGCCGCACCTCCCCATGCGATCCCTCCGGACCAGGTGCTGTAGTCGAACAGCCCGTCCGTTCCGTCCGGGGGTGGCCCGGAGGTGACCCGGACATTGTCGAATACCGCCGTGCGGCTCTCGTTTTGAGTGATGCGGAGAAACCCGGGTTCGTTCGTATCGTTGACGAATCCGGCGGGCTCGGGGGTCACCAGAGTCCCATCAACCCATAGTTTCCAGGTGTGGGATGCATGGTCCTGTCGAACAGTGTAGCGGTGCATTGCCGAGGTGTCCAGTGACAAGCCCAGGCTCGACCAGCCTTCGCCGTCGTGGACACGGATATCGCCGCCTTCGGTCAGGTAGAACGCGACCGTGGCATCCGCGTCCACTGCGGGCGCGGCTGCGTCGTCGGCGTAGGGGGCGAGGACGGCGTCAAATTGTTTCCAGGTGGTGGGCTGCCAGTGGGCGGGCAGGTGGAGATTCAGCGTGGCGGTTTCGCCGCCACCCGTAACAAGTTCCAGGCCCTGGCTGGAACCGGCACCGAGGGCCGCTTTGATTTCGCCGGATGGATCGGAGGCACTGAAGGTCCAGAGTCCGGGACTGTCCGCCAGAGGTCCGGGACCGCGGTCTTCGAAATCATCGAGATAATCGAGAGTGATACGTTGATGACTGATTTCGCCCTCGCGGACGGCGACATTGTCGAGGTTGCTGGTGACCGCACCCTCCTGCTCGATGCGGAGTCCGCCGGACAGAGCCCCGGCGTTTGCGAAGTCGAAGAGGGTTGCACCTCCTGCAACGACCGGATCTCCATCCACCCATAGACTCCAGGTGGAGTCCACAAAATTGAGTTTGATGCTGAACACGTGCCGTGCGTCGGTGTCGAGTCCGGTGGCAGCTTCGCTCCACGAGGACCCGTTGCGTACCCGCAGATTTCCGGCGGCGGTCATGTAGAAAGCACAGCGGGAATCCGAATCGACGGTCGGATGGTTCTCGCGTGGCGCGAGGACGGCGTCGAAGTCATACCAAAGAACGTCGTAGGGATCTGTCGGGCCGGGAAGATGGAGATAGCCACTTTCGGCTGCCTCCGTGGAGATCGCCAACCAATTGGTCCCCGCATTATGGGGATCGGCGACGATTTCCGGGGAAACCCCGTCCCATGCCCATTGGCCGGGATCGTCGGCAAGAGGGCCCGCTGTACGCTCGAAACCGTCGGAGAAACCCGGATCGACCGCGAAGACGGGGAATGCCGATAACAGAAAAACAATGAAGGAATGAGGTTTCATAAGGGGTAAAAGGTGAAAAGCACGGGGAAACTCAGGGCAAATAATATGGGTGTGAATCAGGGCATGTGCAAGCAGGAAAATGGCTTTGTGTCCTTGCTCCGCAGGGGCAACTAACAGAGCGAGGTAAGCTGGCCTGATCGTAATCCTGATCGTCCAGATTCAATTACGATTGCGATGATTCCCCGTGCATTCAATTGCACCCGGCCCAGGGTTCCCCGGACGGACCGTGACACACCCTTTGATGCAGAAATTTCACACCCACCCCTCAAACCGTTCTTCGACCCCCCCCCCGACAAATCCTCCGTCGAACCTCCCCCCCCTGGCCCGAAC
>CAYVUQ010000111.1:0-6014 GCA_964454915.1 uncultured Puniceicoccaceae bacterium | reverse complement strand
GTGCCAGGCGGCGAGGACATCGTCGGCGGAGCGTCCGTTGTCCGGCACGCTGATCGTGCTCACAATGCCGCGCCGCATCGGTACGAGGTGGGGCAGGAACTGGATGGTCACGGGAGTGCTACAGGCTGCCGAAAGACGTTCTTCGATCTCGGACAGGTGGCGGTGCCTGGGCTGGCCGTAGGGGCGGGCACTCTCTGTCCGCTCGCAGTAGCTGAAATCCTCCGATGCTTTTTTCCCTGCACCGCTCACCCCGCTGAGACTGGAGGCGAGGATGCCTTCGGGGCCCACGATTCCCTCGGCGAGCAGCGGAAGCAGTGGAATTTGGATGGAGGTCGGGTAGCAGCCGGGGCATGCGATGAGCGACTTTTTTGTCCAGTCAGCCGGTGCGAATTCCGGAATCACGTACACTGCTTCCCGGAGCAGTTCCGGGTCGGGGTGGTCGGCACCGTAGAATTTGCGGTACACAGCGGGGTCGTCCAAACGGAAGTCGGCACTCAAATCGATGACCGTCTGCCCGGCGTCGAAAAGAGGTCGGGCGAAGGTCGCGGCCACGCCGTGGGAGAGGGCGAGGAAAATGGCGTCGAGATCGTCGCGGGCGGCCAGTTCCGCGGGGTCCGAGGCGGAGAAACGCAGGTCCCCCAGCCTGTGGGAGAGACGGGGGAACACCTCGCAGACGGGTGTTCCGTCCAGACTGCGGGACGTGACAGCGGCCAGATCCGTTTCCGGATGGGACGCAAGAATTTCCACCAGGGTTTCCCCGGAGTAACCGGAGGCCCCGACAATGCCGACTCGAATCATGGAGGGAGGCTTAGCATTGTTTGGCGGAGGGAACCAATCCTGAAAATCCGTCCTCTTGCCGCAATCGTTCTGACCGGCTTGAAAACGAACGCCTCCAGCTTAATTCGTAGGGTGGGTATGGTTGAGATCAGTCCACGCGTGAACCTCTACTGCTTTGCGCCTCACCCGCAATGGTCGGGGGTCGTGGGATCGGTCGGTGTCTGCGCACGCGATTTCCAACGGGCGGAGGGTCTGGCTCTCAAGGAAGCCGCAGCGCGGGGCGTGCCCGGTCGCTCGTTTTCGATTCTCGTCGAGGAGCCGGCAAACGGTGCCGCAGGGGGAATGTGGGTCGAGATCGAGCGTTACCGGGATGTTGAGGACGTCGAACGACCGGTCTGGTTCGTTTTCGGTGGAGCAGTGGTCGGTGATTACGAACCGGCGGTTGCATCGGACGCCTTCCCGGACATCAATGGGAAAAATGCAAGCTGCTGAAATTGACAGGGAGCGGGTCGCTGTGGCCCGCGAAAAGATGGACGCCTTGGCAGCGAACATCGCCTCCGTCATCCGGGGAAAGGATCAGGTGATCGAGCAGGTCCTGGTCTGCGTGGCCGCAGGCGGACACATTCTCGTGGAGGACCGGCCCGGCGTCGGGAAAACCACTCTCGCTTACTGCCTGGCGCGTTCGGTGGACGCCCGGTTCTCCCGTCTCCAGTTTACGAGCGACCTGTTGCCGTCGGATGTCCTCGGGGTCTCTGTCTTTGACGAGAAGCTCAGGGAGTTTGTTTTCCGCGCGGGACCGATCTTCGCCAATATCGTCCTTGCCGACGAAATCAACCGCACCACTCCCAAGACCCAGTCGAGTCTTCTCGAAGTCATGGACCGTTCCCGGGTGTCCATCGACGGTGAAACCCACGATGTGGGAAGGCCTTTCCTCGTTTTCGCCACCCAGAATCCGGTGGACTTCGAGGGTACATTCCCGCTGCCCGAAAGCCAGATGGACCGTTTTCTGATGCGCCTTTCGATGGGATATCCGGGTTACGATGCGGAGATGGAGATTCTCAGCGACGGGTCGCCGGGATACGACGATCTGCAGATCGATCCGGTTTTATCCACCGGGGATTTGCTCGCAATTCAGCACCTTGCCACATGTGTGTATCTTGAGGAGTCGATCCGCCACTACCTGCTCCGCATCGTCCAGGCCACCCGCACTGCGGCCGGATTCCGCACCGGGGTGAGTACCCGCGGGCTCCTCGCGATGAAACGCGCCGCCCAGGCCCGCGCTCTCTGCCAAGGTCGGGACTTTGTGATACCCGAAGATATTTTCGCCACCGCTCTTCCGGTGTTGGTCCATCGCCTGCTGCCGCGCCAGCCGGTCGCCGATCCGATCGAGGAACGCAAGACCGTGCAGGCCGTGTTGCGCAGTATCATTGAGGAGATACCCGCCCCCTGACGGAGCGGCGATCATACGTCTGTCAATGGATGCACGTGCTGCCGGGACGCTCCCGTTTTCCGAGGGCAGGGCTCTGCTTCCGGAAGTCCCGAGTCGTTCGTGGTGGCGGTGGCTTCTGGCCCTGTTCATTCCGCCCCGCGGGCAGCGGAACCGGCCCACGGTTTCCGGATGGCTTTTGATCCTGGTTGCCCTGGGAATCGGCGTCGCGGCCTACAATACGGCCAGCAACATTCTTTTCCTCGTCCTGTCGTTCGTTTTCGCGCTTCTCATCGTCAACGGGGTGCTCTCCACGATCAATTTCCGGGGCCTGGATTGGGAGATGCGTCTTCCCACCGAATGTCGTGCAGGCGAAGTCCTTTCGGGATCTTTGACGTTGCGCAACCGCAAGCGCCTTTTCTCGACCCGTGCGGTGTGGTTTGTCCTCCGCGCGGCGGAGGGGGCGCCTCACCGTGTCCGGGTGAGGGAGAGGGTCGGGCCGGGTGGAACGGTGTCGGTGCCGTTCACGTTTGGACCCGCCGCCCGCGGACGGATTGCCGTGCGTCTGGAGGGGCCGGAATCGACCTTTCCGTTTGGCTTCCTTCGGAAACAGACCGGGGCGTTCGCGCAGGACGGGTTGCTCGTCTGGCCAGCCGCGGATCCGCGCGCACCCCGTGCACCCGATCCCCGCCGAACGGTGCGCCTGGGGGGGGTCCGGCGTCGGGCCGGGTCCGGCACGGATCTCATGCACCTGAGGGAGTATCTCAAGGGCGATCCACTCCGTCGCGTTCATTGGAAGGCGACCGCCCGCACGGGACGCCTCGTTGTGCGGCAGTTGGCGGACGAAGGAACCGGATGTTTTCGGCTGAGTATCGAATTGTCGGATACGATTTGGCCGGATGCGGATATCTTCGAACGTTTTCTCAGTCGGGTTTCTGCCGTGGCTGGTTCATTGTTCAGAGAGAGCCGGTTGGACGGCTATGAGATCGACAGTGGCGGATTCGAGCCTGTGCGACATGCGGCCGATTTGAAGAAGCTCAACGATACGCTCGCCCTGGCGGCACCCACCGGGGTTCGAGCCGGAGACCGAGCATGGGGAGCGGGAAACTGGCTGCGGTTTCGTCCCACCGCTGACGGTGGAGTAGCCGTGCAGAATGCGGAATGAGCGGATCGACTGCGGAACTCCATCGCCTGAAATGGTTCATGGGGCAGTGTTTGGCCCTTCTCGCCTTGTGGACCATTTCCGCTCTCGATATGGCCCACGGTCCTGTTTTTCTGGTGACCGGGGGCCTGATCGCGGGAGCGACCGTCTTTCCACGCGCACCCCTCCTGGTGAAAGGTGGTTGGAGGCGTTTAGGGGCACCTGTCCTTATCCTGCTTTTTGCGATCGATTTGTTTTTGAGTGGACGAGATATCCTGCCACCTCTGGTTCGTCTGCTTCTCGTCCTTCTGGCCGTGCGGGCCGTGGCCCACCGGACGAATCGCGAGGACATGCAGCTTCTCCTGTTGGCCATGTTCCTCTCTGTGGCGTCCGGTGTTTTCACTCTCTCCATGCTCTTCGCGGTGCAGGCACTTCTGTTCACGCTGTTGGCTATCGGCTTGCTGTTCCTTGCGAATCTGTTGGAGGACGACGACCCCGAGACCGCAGATTGGGAGAGCTTTCGTTGGCGACCTTTCCTTCGGTGGCTGAGACTGTATTTTGATCGTCGGATGGTCGGCTCCCTCTTTGGGCTGCTGGCACTTCTTCTTGTGACGAGCGGCCTCCTGTTCGTCGCGATTCCCAGAGTTTACCTTGACCGTGCCATCCCTTTTCTTCGGCTCCCCCAGCAGGGCATGACCGGGTTCAACCATGTCGTCCGTTTCGGAGATGTGACGAGAATCACGCAGGACAACGGGATCGCGATGCGGGTAGATGTCCCCAGTCTGGAAGCGGTGCCCGGCGACCCGTATTGGCGCATGCTCGTTTTGGACCGTTACCGCGGTGGCGTTTTTCAGAACAGTTTTTTCGTCGATGCTCCGGATACTTCGTCGGCCCTTCCGGTCCACAAGGTTTCCCCCTATCCGCGGAGATGGTTCGAAGATGGCTCCGAAAAGGGTACATGGACGTTCTACCTCGAGGGCGGGGTCAGCCGTTACCTTCCGGTCCTCGGCCCGTTTGCGGAAATGCGGTTTCAGGGGCGTCAGTCTCTGCAAAGCCGACCTGAACTCTTTTTGTTTCGCATCCCCGAGGCTACGTCGTCCGTCTTTTCGTATCAAGTCGATGATTTCCTCAGTGGACGATCTCTACCGGGAAGTGCTTCGGACCGCCCGCTCGTTGACGGGTCCTGGGCCGCGCAATTGCGTAGAGGTGGCGGTGCGGATGTCGTCGGGTATCCGGCCACTACGATGGAACTGGCCCTTACCGACCCGGAGAAGGAGTTTTTGGAGCGACTGGTGGAAGTCATCCTCGGGGATACGAATCAACAGGAGGTATTGGGCAAAGCGGAAAAGATAAGTGCCTATCTGAAGGCGCGGCACGGGTATTCGTTGTCTCCGGGGAGTTTCGGGGAGGGAGACCCCGTGGTTCAATGGCTCCGCGAGGAGAGGGACGGTCATTGCGAGCTGTTCGCCGGGGCCTTTACTCTGCTCGCCAGAAAGGCGGGGATACCGACCCGCATGGTGGTAGGTTTCAGTGGTGGTTCCTGGAATGCCTACGAAGACTATTTTGTTGTGCGCAACCGCAACGCCCATGCCTGGTGCGAGGTGTTCGCCGATGGGGACTGGGTGCGTTTCGATCCGACGCCCGGCTCATCGGGTGGAATGATGGCGGGGTTCGCGGACGGCTCAAGAGGCGGGGGAGGTTTCATCACGGAAAGCGATTTCAGTGCATGGGTGGACAGTCTCCGGGTGATGTGGTATCGGCGGGTAATCAATTTCGACGACTCTTCGCAGAAGGAGATCGTTGAAGGTTTGGCTGGTGCCGCCCGAGCGGCCGGTAAGGAATTGATGAATCGGCTCAATGCGCTCGCACGAAAGGGATGGGAAACGTTGGTCGGGTTTGGGCGTGGTCTCCGGGAGGGGGGTGGAGCATGGGGGGTCCTGGCGGCTGCTGTCGCTGTATTCGTTGGCGTATGGCGGGTTTTCCGTCGTTTTGCCAGACGGTTGCCGTCAGGCCGTTCGAAGCGGGCCCTGCAGCCGCTTCGCCGCAAAGCGGCCCGTGAACTCAGGCGCCTCGACGGTGTGGCCGAAGAATCGCGGACCGGGGATTGGGTGCGCATCCGCGAGGAACTCCTCGGCCTGCGTTTCGGCCCGGACCCGGACCCCGAAAAGGCTGTGGAAGTTTTCGCGGAAGTACGCAAGGTGATCCGAAAACGGACCGCTTGAGAACAGATAAATCACTTGTACCCTGCCGGATTATCCGGTTGGATCGTATCTATGACATCCGAAACGCACGTCTATCCTGATGTCTCAAGAATGGATCGGCTCTTCGAGGAAATTCGTCAGGGAGTGATGAAGCGGCCCGAGGGCGGTTTCTCCGGAATCTGTGGTTTCGATGGATTCATCGACACCTTTATCGAACTGGAGGCTCCTGATCGCATGGAGAGTTTCGGGCCCAAGGTCGCGGATGCTGCCGGAATTGCGACTTCTTTCACCGCCCGCCACAAAGGCGACCGTTTCGGCGGCAACGGGCCGCTCTTCGCCTCGGCCCTCGACGCCATTTTCCAAGGGTGTGCTGGCATCGCCTACATCGGCGCTCTGGGGGATAGGGAGGTATCGCCGATCTTCCGGGAGGCTCTGGAAAGGCGCACACGGCGGCTGGTCACCCTGGCGG
>CAYVUQ010000110.1:0-6206 GCA_964454915.1 uncultured Puniceicoccaceae bacterium | reverse complement strand
CGTTGAGGGCGAGCAGATCCGGCAGGTTGAAAAGGCGGTCATCCGTGCTCCGTACAAACACATGGCGGCTCCGCTCATTCAAACGGGCACCGCCGCAGGTCGGGCAGAGGGGTTCGTCTGAACCCTCGCCGTCCTCCGTCGTCAGGGTCCCGCGACCGCGGCAGGCCGGGCACCACCCTTGCGGCGAATTCCACGAGAACTGTTTCGGATCGAGTGTGGGAAAAGACTCGCCGGTTTGCGGATCGACCCGGGAGAGGGAGAACGTTTCGCGGCGGTCGCCTTTGTCGCGGGCGAGAAACGCTCCGCCTTTGCCGAGTCGAAGTGCTTCGCGGAACAGCGCCGCCCGTTCGGCGGGAGATCGGGTGGCGATGTCCGTTGCGAGAATCAGGTCCACATCGTGCTCGCGGTAGCGGTCCAGCTTGCGGAAGCGAGTCGGCGCAACCGGAACGCCGTCGCAGATGAGCAGCGGGTAGCCATGGTCGGCGGCCCAGTCCGCCAACGGTTTGTGATGGCCCTTGCGGGAACGGACCAGAGGCGCGCCGAGCAGGGCGTGCTTTCCGGCGGCAGCCACGGCCTTTTCGAAGATTTTGAGCAGTTCGTTTTCGGGAAGCGGGCGCACGGCGTTCCCGGTAGCGGGATTGTGCTGCACCCCGATCCGTGCGAACAGCAGCCGCAGGTATTGGGCCACCTCGGTGATGGTGGCTACGGTGGACTTGGCCGTTCCGCGGTTGACCCGCTGCTCGATCGCCACGGTGGGTGCCAGCCCGGTCAGTCGGCGGACTTCGGGCTTGGGCATCTGCTCGACAAACTGCCGGGCGTAGGCCGACATCGACTCCAGAAAACGTCTCTGACCTTCCGCGAAAATGATGTCGAAGGCCAGAGTGGACTTCCCGCTGCCCGAAACCCCCGTGACCACGGTGGTTTTCGCGTGCGGAATCGCGACGCTCACATTCCGGAGATTGTGTTCCGAGGCCCCTTCGACCGTGATGGACCGGGGCCGTCCGCCGTAGGAACCGGGCGACTCCGCGGCCAGGGGCAGGGGAGGGGCGTTTGTCGTGTGGATCTCCTCCAATGAAACTGCGGCGGAGGCCGTCCCTTTATCGCTCCGAGGCGTTTGTACCGCTTCGAGTGACTCGCGAAGAAAGGGTGCGGTTTCCGTGTCACCGCGGGCAACCTTTTCCGGCGTCCCGGCGGCCACGATCCGCCCGCCTTCCGAACCGGCACCGGGACCCATTTCGATCAGCCAGTCGGCAGCCAGGAGCACGTCGGGATGGTGTTCGACCACGACCAGACTGTTTCCCCGGTTCACGAGCTCGTCGAACACACCCACCAGATTACGGATGTCGTCGCGGTGCAGACCCGTCGTCGGCTCGTCCACCAGAATCAGCGCACCGCTCTCCTTCGATTTCGGGCCCAGGTGACGGACGAGCTTCAACCGTTGTGCCTCGCCGCCGGAAAGGTGGTTGAGGGGATGTCCGAGCGGCAGATAGCCCAGGCCCACCTGTCGGACCGGCTCCAGTTTCGTGCGAATGTCTTCGTGGTGCCCGAAGGTTTCCAGTGCCTGGTTCACTTCCATGGCGAGTATCTCGTCCACTGCGTGTCCGTTCAGGCGGATGGCCAGAACCTCGGGCTTGAAGCGTCGGCCTTCGCAAACCGGGCACGGCAGATAAAGGTCGTAGAGAAACTGCATCTCCACCTGCTCGTAGCCCAGTCCCTGGCAATGTTCGCATCGACCGTCCCCGGCATTGAAGGAAAAGGTCGAAGCCGTCATGCCCGCGGTGACCGCCTCGTCGGTAGCGGCCAGAGCCTTGCGGAACTTCTCCCACGCCCCGGTCAGGACGGCGGGATTGGAACGGGGCGTCTTGCTCAGGCCGGTCTGGTCGATCAATACAACTTCCCCCACAGGCTCGGTAACGTCGATGTCGGAGACCCTGGCCGGGTTCTCGGCGGACTGTCCCTTCATCCTCCGCAGATTCTGGTAGAGAACGTCGTGCAACAGGGTTGTCTTTCCGGAGCCGGACACTCCACTCACACACACGAACCGCCGCAGCGGCAGATGGGCGTCGAGGCCCGCCAGATTATGGCACTGCGCACCGTAAACCGAGAGCCTCCCGCAGGATCCTCTTTTGCGCTGGTCCATGACGACGGGTCGGCGGGTTTCGGGTAAGAGCGGCCCGGCCCGACCGGAGAGCCAGGCACCAGTGCGACTTTCCCGTGCCCGGAGAATGCGTGCGGGGGAACCCTCGAAGACGATCCGCCCGCCGCGCACACCCGGCTCCGGGCCGACCTCCACGATGCGGTCGGCGGCCCGCATGATCCGTTCGTCGTGTTCGACCACCACGACCGTGTTGCCCTGGGCGGTCAGTCCCCGGAGGATGTCGATCAGCCGGTCGATGTCCCTGGGGTGGAGGCCCACGGAGGGTTCGTCGAGCACGAAGAGCGTGTCCACCATCGAGGTTCCGAGGCAGGTGGTGAGGTTCACCCGCTCGGTTTCTCCGCCGCTGAGGGTGCGGGTGGTGCGGTCGAGCGTCAGGTAGCCGAGACCCACCGCATCGAGGAAGCCCAGGCGCTGGCGGATGGTGCCCAAAGCGTCGTTCGCAGGGTCGGGCGCGACCTTTTCCAGCAACGGGCGCAAGTGGCGGACCTCCATGGCGTAGAGATCGGGCAGGGTCATTCCGCGCCATCTCCAGCACAAGGACTCTTCCCCCAGCCGGCGTCCGCCGCAGTCGGGACAGGTGTCGTAGGAACGGTATTTGGAAAGGAAGACCCGCACATGCATTTTGTACACGTTGCGCTCCAGCCAACCGAAGAACCGGTCGATGCCATACCACCGATACATCCAGCGGTCGTCATCATCGTCGTCGCCATAGTCCGGCTCGCCTTCCCACACGAACCGTTTCTCCGCTGCGGAGAGATCGCGCCAGGGGATGTCCATGCGCAGTCCGGCACGGTCGGCGTGTCGCTGCAGATCCACCAGCGATTGGGAATACACCTTGCCCTGGAAGGGGCGGATGGCCCCCTGGTTCAGAGAGAGGGACTCGTCGGGGACCACGAGATCGCGGTTCAGGCCAATCACCCGCCCGAAACCGCGGCAGGTCGGGCAGGCACCCACCGGGGAATTGAATGAGAAGAGCGAGGGCTGGGGCGGGCGGAACACACGCCCGGTTTCCGGTGAGCGCAATCCCTCCGAAAACGAGCGGGCGTTCGCACCGTCGTTGTCGAGAACCACCAGATTGCCACCCCCGTGGCGGAATGCGGTGGCGGCACCTTCCAGAAACCGGCTGCGGTTGTCGCCGCGCAGCGCGATCCGGTCCTGCACTACGGTGATCGCCTTCTCGCCCTCAAGAGACTCCGGCGAAAGGTCCCTGATCCTGTGGAACCCTCCTCCGGTTATGCAGCGGACGTATCCCTGACGCGAGAGCGAGACCAGAATCTCCTCCCAGTCCATATTGGCCGGACGTTCAACCGTGAAGCAGACGAGAACCGTTGCACCCGTGCCCGGATCGACCCGCAGATCCCGCCAGACCGACTGCGGCGAATCGTCCGAAATCTCGCGATCAGTCCCAGGATCGTAGAGACGCGCCACCGAAGGGAACCAGGCTTTGAAAAAATCGCACAGCGCGGTCATCGTCCCGACCGTGGAGCGCGAGGTGCGCACCGAGTTACGCTGCTCAATGGCGATGGACGGATGGATGTTCTCGATGGCCTCGACATCGGGCCGGGGCATCATTTCGAGAAACTGCCGCGTGTAGGCGTTGAAGGTTTCGACATAGCGCCGCTGCCCCTCCGCGTGCAGGGTTTCGAAGACCAGCGAAGATTTCCCCGTCCCGCTCAGGCCCGTGACCACCGTCAGCCTGCCAACCGGCAGGTCGAGATCAAAGCCGCGCAGATTGTTCTGGCGGACGCCCTTTAGGCTGATCGACTTCACAAATTCGGTATCAGTAGCGACTCACGGACGGGTCGATGCGCACGGACCACTCGTCCGTCCCGCCGCGCAGGGAGCGAACAAGGGCAACCCCGCGTTCCCGGAGAAACCTGGCCGCCTTGAGGCTGCGCATACCGTGATGGCAGTACACCACGATCTCGCGGTCCGTCGGAACCTCCCGCCACCGCCGGGCAATCTCTCCAAGAGGGATGAACCCGTCGGGTTCGAGATGGCAGATATCCCTTTCGAAAGGTTCGCGCACATCCAGAAACCAGAGACCGTTGCCCCGACGCCGCGCGAACGCCTCGTCCGCCCTGATCTCGATCGGTATCTCCGGTTCCCTGTCGTTGTTTGCTGTCGGGCTCATACGGTGTTCACCGGATGCCCATCGACAAACGCTTGCAAGTTTGAAACCAAAGTTTCCATCAGGCGGGTTCGGGCTTCGGTGCTCGCCCAGGCACAGTGGGGAGTGACCACCGCCCGCGGGGCGGTGAACAACGGGTTGTCGGCTGGAGGCGGTTCACTCTCGGTTACATCGGCTCCGTAACCGCCCAACCGCCCCTGGTGCAGAGCGTCGGCTACCGCACCTTCATTTACCAGGGGTCCGCGTCCTGTGTTGATGAGCAAAGCACCCGGTTTCATCCGGGCGAGCGAGTCCCGGTTGATGAAGTGCCGGGTTTCAGGGGTCAGTGGACAGTGAAGGGAGAGGACATCGGAGTCGGCGAGGATGCGGTCCCGGTCCACCCATTCGGCCGGGAAGGGGGTTTCCCGGTGGGTCCTTGAGAACACGAGGATGCGCATCCCCAGCGCGTGCGCCACGCGCGCCGTGGCCTGTGCGATCTCTCCGCAGCCCACGATCCCGAAATTTCTGCCGGCCAGCTCAATGATCCTGCCGCTGGTGATGCAGAAATCGCTCTGCCCGGACCAGACCCCGGAGCGTGCCAGAGCGGCGTTTTCGGAGAGACGCAGCGCGAGTTCGAGCATCAGGGCGATCGCGTGTTGGGCGGCGGAAGGTGCCGCATAGGCGGGCACGTTGGTGACCGTCACCCCTTGCTCCCGCGCGCAATCGAGATCGACCACATTCGTCCCCGTGCTCATCAGGCCGATGTAGCGAAGATCGGGTAGGGAACGGATCATCTCCGCACCGAGAACCACCTTGTTCGTCAGCACCACCGGTGCCCCTGCGGCCCGTTCCGGAACCTCTTCCGGTTTCGTTCGCGCATGGAGCACGACCTCGCCGAGATCGGCCAGACCCTGCCACGACGGATGGGAGGGATCCTCTTCCCCAAGGCCGAGCGGTGATGTGGTGAAAGCATCCAGGACGACGATTCGAGGTCTCATATCTTCCATATCGTAAAGTGTGATCGTGGGGTGGAGGCGGAGCCGTAACGGAATTGATCACCGCGACTGGATGGCTCTATAGTCCGACGAAAGATCCCGGATTATCTTTCCTGCAAGCATCTCGTTTATTTCACGGTGCCGGGGCACCGGCTGGGTCGCCCCGGTTTCCGGGTTATGATAGATATCATGCCTCCCTCCGCGCGGATCAACTCACACCCAGATTCCTCATTTCGCTTGATCAAATCCCGACGCTTCATCCGACTTCAATCTCTTCAATTTTCTTGATTCCAGGAAGATCGTGAGTGGTGAATTCGTGGTACAAACCCCGCAGGTGCGCTTTAAGGTCTTCAAGATCATCGCCTTGCGTCCAATGGTCCGGATAATCGTTCAAATAACCCAAAAATTTCCCGTCTGTTTCTTTCCAATAGGTGATCTGTGATTTCATGGTGCCAATCTGACAGAAGAACCAGAGAGTTCAACTGCCAAACTCTTCATTTTTGGCCATCGTGGAGGTGTATCGTGGAGTGGAGGCACCTTCTCTTCTCTTCTCTTCTCTTCTCTTCATCTTCTCTTATCAGTGTTTATCAGGGTAACGGCGCCAAGCCTACAGCGGATGTTACCCGTGGTCGGCAGGTTCTACCTGTCGATTTCGCTGTGGCCTGGGGATGCGAAAGGGGCGGGCTCGAGCTTTACCGCAACCAACCCACCAGCCGACCGCACCCTTCATCGCCCCGCAGCCCCCTCCAGCACTGCGTCGAAAAGCTTTTCGCATAAGGGGGGTGGCGTCGCCGTTCGACAGGCGGGCTTGTTCCACAATCAGTTATCAATGAGGCTCCGCGCGATTGATAACTTCAGGGATAGGATTTCATTTCATCGGGATCGTACCGAGCCGAAGGCGACATCTTCCAATCGTTATCGAAATCGGGATCGATACCATAGC
>CAYVUQ010000109.1:5118-6223 GCA_964454915.1 uncultured Puniceicoccaceae bacterium | reverse complement strand
GCCAGCGGCCAGTACGCCGGTGGTGTCGGCCTCGACGAAGTGATGCGCCTGGTCCGCTCCCGACCAGTCGATGCCTCCCTGGTCGGGACGGTGCCGGAGGAACAATCAGCGGACCCAGCCGCCGCCCCTCCCTATCGTATGGCTCCGATCCTTGAGCAAATTCGGGAAAACGAAGCGAAACTGGCCCTGGTCGAGGAAGTGTTGCCGGTGGTCCGCGATACGCGGTTTCTTTCGGACACGGAGGCGACCCGGAATCTCGTGGGCGAGATGGGAGACGACGCCAGGGCTTTCCTCACGGATGAACTTTCCTATGTGGTGAAGACCAAGGTCTTTGAGCTTTCGAGGAAGATGCTCGAAGCCAAGCTGGAGGTCGAGCGTCTCGACCGTCTGGACGCGGACGATCCGCTTTTCGAGGAGTATCTCCGTCGTCGGGAAGTGTATGACGAGGTCAACTCGGCCGCCGCCCTCGCACCGACAGCACTCGTTGAAAGGGAGGGGCAGATCGTTTCCGACTACGCGATCCCGGAGAAACTGCGTGCGAGGTTCGGTGCTTTGCAGGACTTCCACCTCGGCAGGGCCGACGATCTCGCCAGGAGACTTGCGCTTGCCCGGGTCTTCCAGGAGTACACCGGCATCCTCGGAATCGGGCTCAAATTCGGCCCGGGTGGCAATGGTGCACCCGAACGCCTGTTGCTCGCCTCGGCGGACAAGACCAACTTCGCACTACGGGACAAGACCAACGTTCTGTCCGCCTCGACCGAGCGCGCTTCGGGAGGGACGGTGACCGTGGAACCTCCGGCACGCAACACATGGTCCTTTCTGGGCGGATACCTTGTGGATACCTTCCATTCGGGACCGAATTGGTGGAAGACAAAGGGCTACGAGGGACTGACCCTGGCAAACCTGCTGCGGCCCGAGTCGCTCCGTGGCCGTGCCCTTCCCGTTGTGGAAAAGGGTGTTCTGGACGAGGAAACGCTCGCGGGCACTTTTGGAACCACCGCGGATTTCATTTACTCGCTCGGACTGGGCGAGGGTATGATCGGAACCTCGCCACTCTTCACCTGGCTGCACTACGATTTTGCCGGTCGCGTGATGGCTTCCGGAG
>CAYVUQ010000109.1:0-5108 GCA_964454915.1 uncultured Puniceicoccaceae bacterium | reverse complement strand
GGATTATCCCCTGGCCGGTGCACTCGTGGCGGGGAAACCGCGCGAGAGGGCGGCGGCCTTGTCCATGCCCGGATATTTCAACCATCCCTTTATCCTGACGGACCCCTACGGAAATTTCCGCCGGTTCGACGCGGCGGCCGATTATCACAATTGGTGGGGGTACTACGGACGGGGTGGTCATGATTTCGTCGCTGCCTGGTTCGACGGGGACGGAATCATCAGCCAGATCAAGGACGAGGGTCCGAACAGCCAGCGGCTCTTCGATTCGGTCAATCTCCGCGCACCGGACGCGCTGGAAAATATGACCATTGTCACGTTCCCCGCCCGCCCCGTCGCTCTTCTGGATCTGAACAATCCCCAGACCATGGCCGATTACGAGGACGTCCTTTTCGTCAGCTCCGAAGGTCTGTCGGAATTCGACCGCCGCATGTCGTTTTCCGGGCTCGGTGTGGAGCAGGTCTTTCTCCCCCAGGACCGCCGTTTCTATGCGCTCTTGCAGGCGGGTGCGCCCGACAATGAGAATGTGCGGGAGACCCGCGCCTTTATGCTCAACGTCGAGGGAACGCCGAAGGAAGCCCTCGACAAGGAGATTGACGGTCGCGGATATCTGGTTGCCGACCACCCGATTCTCGATCGCGTTCCCTTCCGCTCGGCCAACGGAATGTTGCACGTCAACGGGATGCGGCTCGACTTGCAGAACCGCTTCCACATGGCCGACGAGCGGCTCAACCTCTACCACCAGCGGGCCGCGAATCTGCTCGCAGAGGCGGAGGTGGACAACGCACCGCTGGCGGATCGCGACGAGCTGGCGCGGGACAGTGTCGTGTACTCGACCCTGAACCACCCCGTCCTGAGGGAATCGATACAGGAGGCCGTTTGGGGCATTCTTTGGTATCTGTTCCTGATGGTGCCCTTCATCTTCTTCTTCGAAAAGCTGGTGTTTTGCTATTCGGATACACGGAAGCAGGTCGTGGCCCAGGTGATCATTTTCCTGGCCTTCTTCGCGGTCCTGCGATTGTTGCATCCGGCGTTCGAGATGGTCCGTTCCTCGCTGATGATCCTTCTGGGGTTCATCATCATCATGATCTCGCTGGGGATCACGTTGCTCTTCTCCAGCAAGTTCAAGGAGAACCTCGAGGAGCTGCGCAAGAAGGCCGGCAAGGTGACGGCTGCAGAAGTCAACAAATTCGGGGTCATGGGTTCGGCTTTCATGCTCGGGCTGAACAACATGCACCGGCGCAAGGTGCGCACCGGATTGACCTGTGCAACCCTCGTGCTCCTGACCTTCGTGATGATCTCGTTCACCTCGGTCGGCTCGGATCTGGTGGATGAGCGAGTGGCACTCGGCAAGGCGCATTACCAGGGGATGCTGGTCAGCAAAGACAGTTTCGAACCCCTGAGCCGGGACGAGGTCTTTGCCTTCCAAAACAAGTACGGTGAGGATTTCGCGGTCGCCCGGCGGGGAATGCTGACCGGGATGATCCTGGAAAACGAGCCCGTGACCCCGCAGTTTCGGCTTGTCCGCGCGACGGACGGTACATCCGGTCTGATCGAAAGGGAAGACACGCTGCACGCCTATCTTAAGTTCGATCCGCAGGAACCGCTCCGCGACCGCATTGCGATGTGGCCCGGTTCGCGGTGGTTCGAGCCGGGGGACCTGACCTCCCCGACGATTCCGCTCATGGTTTCCGCCGAGACCGCTGCCGCCCTGGCGATCGAAAGGGACGATCTGGAGCGCGGGGACGTGTCGGTCCGCATCGGCGGCGTCGCCTACCAGGTCATCGGCGTGTTTGAAAGCGGAAGTGTTGAGGCCGTGAGAGACTTGAACGGCGGCGATCTGCTGCCCTACGATTTCGCGCGGGTCTCCGACACCGTGACGGACACCCGGGGGGTTTCGGCAGTTCGGTTGGTGGACGAGTCGGAGCCGCGGGTGCCCGCCTCCGACCTGATCCTGCTGCCATTCCGTACGGTCCCGATCAGTCCCCAGGGTTCGGAGGAGATCATCGCGAGCGTAGCGGTGGCCATGCCGGACACCCCCTACGGCGAAGCCAGCCGGGTGATCGACGCCTTTCTCACCCAGCTCGGCGAACCCGTTTATTACGGTCTCGACGGGGTCGCCTACCGGGGTCTGGTCACCCGCAAGGCCACGATGGCCGGTCTCGTCGATTTGATCATTCCCCTGCTGATCGCCGGTTTGACCGTTTTGAACACCATGCGCGGATCGGTTTACGAGCGCAGGGATGAAATCTATGTGTACAACGCCGTGGGCATTGCGCCGCGCTACGTGTTCTTCATGTTCATCGCGGAGGCCTTCGTTTATGCCGTGGTGGGCTCCGTTTTGGGATACCTGCTCAGTCAGGGCGTGGGTCGGGTTCTGACCGAAATCGGCCTCACCGGCGGTCTCAACATGACCTACACCTCCATTGCCACCATCTACGCTTCGTGGACCCTGATGGCTGCCGTGTTCATTTCCACCTTCTTCCCCGCGCGCCAGGCCATGAAGATCGCTGCTCCCAGCGAAGAAAGCGGATGGAATCTGCCCGAGCCCGAAGGCGACTGGCTGTCCTTCGATCTCCCGTTCAATTTCATGCACCGGGACCGTTTTGCCATCGTGTCCTTCTTCCGGCGTTACCTCGGGGACCATGGCGAGGGGGGCAGTGGGCGGTTTTACGCCAGTGATCCGGCACCCCTTTTGGAGCCTGCGGTCGATGACCCCGGGCACCTGGTTCCCGGCATCGACTCGACGATCTGGTTGAAACCCTACGACCTCGGAGTGTCGCAGAGAATGCGGATCACCTTGCCGCTCGACCAGGAAACCGGGCTCTACAAGGCCCGCATCGAACTGGAGCGACTCTCCGGCACCCGCGATGCATGGTTGCGCCTGAACCGTGGCTTCGTCCTCCAGCTGCGCCGCCAGTTCCTCCACTGGCGGGCCGTTGGCGAGGAGGACCGTGAGGATATGTTCGACGAAACCCGCGAATTCATGATCAACCGTCTCCCCGAAACCGCATGAGAACCCGCCGCAAAGACCAGGAGTACGAAGATTTTCGGACTCTCCTGCCGACCCCCACCGAGTTCAAGAGCGGGTTCGGCTGGGCGACGATTGCCGGACTGTTCTTCTGCGGTCTCATCATGATCCCCGGCTCGATCTACCTCGGGTTGATGACCGGCGGGCAGCTCGGTCCGGCTGCGTCGTGGGTGACCGTGATCCTCTTCATGGAGATCTCCCGGCGGGCCATGAAGCCGCTGAATCAGCAGGAGCTGGTCATTCTGCTGCACGCGGCCCATGTCATGATGGTGGGGAGCCTCCTGTTTCCGGGCGGTCCGCTCGCCCAGCTGGTGTTCCGCTCGTATCTGGTCGGCAGCGATGCCGTGCGCGACGCCGGTTTGCTCGGTGCTTTCCCGGGGTGGTTCGCCCCGGCGCACGACAGCGAGGCCATCCTGACCCGGAACCTCTTCCACCCGGACTGGTTTATCCCTATCCTGCTGATGCTCTTCACCCTGGCGGTGGGGCTGACCAAGCGCTACGCCCTCGGATACCTCTTTTTCCGGGTGACCAGCGACGTGGAGGGTTTGCCGTTTCCACTGGCGCCCGTGCAGGCCCAGGGTGCCATGGCACTGGCCGAGAGCGAGGAAAGCACCGGCAACGAGGATCTGGCCAATAACGTGGAGGTCGAGGAGGACGACCGACCGACCGATGAGCTGAAAGGAAAACGGTGGAGGATATTTTCCCTGGGTGCCTACATCGGGATCGCCTTCGGCATCATCCAGATCGGTATCCCTGCCATCACCTCGCTGTTCCTGGCCAAGCCGGTTTTCCTTTTGCCGCAGCCGTTCTGGGACACGACTACCTTGACGGAGGGCTTCCTGCCCGCCGCCCCCACGGGGATAGCGATCGACGCCGGCTTGTTCATCACCGGTATGGTTCTGCCGTTTTGGGCGGTCCTGGGTACTTTCCTGGCGGTGGTGCTGACCACCGTGTTCAATCCCATCCTCCACGCTTTTGGTGCGCTGCCGACCTGGCAAAGGGGCATGGATACGGTCAACACCTTGTTCTCCAACGAGGTTGATTTCTGGCTCAGCTTCAAGATCGGCGCGGCCCTCGGAATCGCGGTGATCTCGATTTTTGCTACGGTGCGGGCACTGCGCCGGGCCTCGCGTGAACGGCGGGTCAGCAAGGACAAGTCGGTCAAGCGGATGTGGGACCCGCCAGTGAAGGGCAGGGGCGACTATCCCCTCTGGATCGCGGTGTTGATCTATGTCGCGGCGGCCTCGGCACTGATTATCGTTTCGTTGATCCTGATCCCCTACAGTCTGACGATCGCGGTTTTCCTGTTCATCTTCGCGTTTATCTACAACCCGCTGATTTCCTACATCAACGCACGGTTGCTGGGGATCGCCGGCCAGACGGTCGATGTTCCCTACACCAAGGAGATGGCCTTCATGTTCTCCGGCGCGGAAGGGATTGAAATCTGGCTGGCACCGATTCCCATCGAGAATTACGGCCATCAGACCCAGGCCTTCCGGGTCAACGAACTTACGGGGGTCTCTTTCTGGTCGCTGGTGAAGACCGATGTCATCGCGCTTCCGTTGCTCTTCCTGCTCTCGTTGCTCTTCTGGGCCTTCATCTGGAACAGTGATCCGGTTCCGGGCCCCCTCTTTCCCAACGCCCAGGTGCGTTGGGACCTGGCCTCCAAGCAGCAGGTTCTGGTCATGTCCTCGACTGTCGATGACAACAAGTCCTGGAGCGAAACCGAGCTGGGCCAGGCGTTGAAACCGGAGGTCATCGGTACGGGCTTCGCCGGTATCGTCGGTCTGTTCGGCCTGTTGTCCTGGCTGGGGCTTCCCGTCATGATGGTGTACGGACTCGTCCGCGGGTTCGGGGAGTTCCCGCATTTGTTGATTACCGAGATGATCGGCGCGTTGGTGGCGCGCTTCTATTTTAAACGAAAATACGGCACGAAGAACTTCCTGCGGGTGATCCCCATTGTACTGGCGGGATACATGACCGGCGTCGGCCTTCTGGGCATGGCTGTCGTGGCGACCAATCTCATCAAAAGCGCAGTAAGCGGAGCCCCCTTCTAACCCTTCCTCCTTCCTCCTTCACC
>CAYVUQ010000108.1:1231-6315 GCA_964454915.1 uncultured Puniceicoccaceae bacterium | reverse complement strand
GACCAGGAGAGAGTACAGGGTCTGATCGCGCTCGACGTACCCGCCGCCGAGACCGGCACCACGCTGGCGACCGACTGCGTCAATCTCGTCGATAAAGATGATGCAGGGCGCGTTCTTGCGGGCCTGCTCGAACATGTCGCGCACCCGGGCCGCTCCCACACCGACAAACATTTCGACAAAATCCGAACCGGAGATCGTAAAGAACGGCACATCCGCCTCGCCCGCAACCGCCTTGGCCAGCAGGGTCTTGCCGGTGCCCGGAGGACCGACCATGAGAACCCCCTTGGGAATCTTCCCGCCGATCCGCTGGAAACGCTTGGGGTCCTTCAGGAAATCCACGATCTCGCTGACTTCCTCCTTCGCCTCGTCGCATCCGGCAACATCCTTGAAAATCACCTTTTCCCGGTCCCGCGTGAGCATCCGCGCCTTGCTCTTGCCGAAGCTCATGGCACCCCGACCGGCGTTGCGCAACTGCCGCACAAACAGGAAGTACAGGAGTGCGATAATCAGGAGAAAGGGGACGATGTTGAGAATCAGGTCGGTCAGGAAGGTGCTGGCCGGTTCCTCCGTGAAAGCCGAGCGAATCTTTGTGTAGTCCTCCTCCGTCAAACGGCCCCTCGCATGAAAAAAGACCGGCTGCACGTCCTGCCTCTGATTCACCTGTTGGGAGGTTTTTCCTTCCGGTGCCATGCGGCCTTTGATCGCATACCACTCGGCGCCACCGTTCGGTTCGTTTTTGATCGTCCCTGCGATGACGCGGTCCTGCTCCACCGCCTCGATAACCTGCGGGATACTCAGTTGCTTGACTTCCCCGCGCTGTGAATTGCTCAGCGCATACAACGTGAAAATGGCAGCAATAATCGCCAGCCAGATCATTAAAACTTTCGGCTGAAAGCGATCCGGCTGGGGCGGCCGCTGGGGCGGTCTCCTCTCGTTCTCTTCGTTCATCGTTTCCGTGGGAACGCGCCTTGCAACGGCGCAAACCCCCTGAAATGTCCCTACTCGGAACGGTAAGTCAAACCCATAAGAATCTCTTCGTCCCCGCCGACGCGGAATTCCTCGGCCGGAGGAAGCCCGGGGACCCAGGCGATTCTCCCCTCGACTTCCACCACGGGCAGATAATCCCTCCGGGACAGAGGAATCTTCCGGTCCGTCAGGCAGTCTTTCAACTTTCGGCTGCCGGGTGCGCCGAGGGGACGCAACCGATCACCGGGGCGTCGGCGGCGCACCGACAGCTGATCCCGTTCGCCCACCGAGAGGAAAGCCTCCCGCGCCGGATCGACCGCGCCCCGCAAGATGCGGTCCCGCAATTCGTGACCTGAAGCACGGTAACGGGCTTCCAACCGGGCCCCGTCGGGCAGAAAAAGCCACGAACCGACCGTCCATGCGACACCGCCCCATTCCGGCGGGCTCATCTTCCGCTCATAGCGTAGCCACCCACCCTCCATCACAAGCCACCCGGCACTGCCGACACTCCAACGCCCCGCACCACAGCGTCCTTCCCCGCCGATCGAACACAACAGTTCCTCCACCGCAGAAGGCGACATCGACACGCCCAGAAAAGCGATCCACCGCTGCACCACGAAGCGCACACAGGCGCGGTGCGCATGCGAGAGCCGCGCCAGTGGAAGCTGTTCGCGCTCCCATCCGCCGGGAAGAATGCGACGTGCGCTGACTTCGACAAAGTCGGAGGTTTCCTCCAGAAGCCGACGGCTCCTCCCGACGCCGTTCAGCAGATCGCGGCCTGGAAACGCATCTTTCCACGCAGGCACGACCGAAGCCCGCAGACGGTTCCTCAGATACGCACCGCTCGTGTTGGAAGGGTCCTCGATCACGGCGAAACCCACCCCTTCCAGAAACGTCCTGATCCTCTCTGCCGAAATTTCCAGCAGGGGCCTGAGGCGCTCGTGCGGCCATTCGCCGCCGTGCCGGGAGACGGGACGCGGTGCAGACAACCCCTCCGGTCCCGAGCCGGTTGCCGCCCGGGCGAGCAAGGTCTCCGCAACATCGTCCGCCTGGTGTCCGAGAAACAAGGAACGGATGCCCTCCGCCGCCATGGCTCCTACCAGGAATCCGAAGCGCTGGCTCCGCAGTCCGTCCTCCGACGTGTCTCCGGCCACACGACCGCCACCGCCGAGGAAGCGGAATCCGAGTGCGGACGCCCGTCCCTCCGCCACCCGCGCGTCCGCCGCGCTACCACCGTCCCGGGTTCCATGATCGAAATGAAGCACCAGGGTCCGCTGCGCCAGCGAGGGAAACCACGCCTTCAGCCAGAGAAGCAGGAAAAGGGAATCGGCTCCTCCTGAAAAGGCCGCAGCTGCGACTCCACCGCCCGTATCGAGCGAACGCGCCGCAGCCGCCACCGGCCCTTCCGCAAGCGGAAAATCCCGCCGAAACGACGGCAGCACCGCTTCAGGGTCGATGGAACCACTCATCCTCCAGAAGTGCTCTCACACAGCCAAATCCAGAAACTCCGATCCGAAGAGGGCCGTCAGGCAACCGGGCAGGCGCACCCTGGAATCGCCGTCGAAACCGTTCTCCAACAGTGCCGCCAGAACCCGGGGAACCGCGAGGGACGATCCGTTCAAGGTATGGACAAACTCCGGTCTGGCACCCTCCTTCCGGCGGAAGCGAATGTTCGCCCGCCGGGCCTGAAAATCGGTGAAGTTGCTGCAGCTGGACACCTCCAGCCACCGTTTTTGTCCGCCCGCCCAGACCTCGAGGTCGAACTGCCGGTGATGTGGAAAGCCCATGTCCCCCGCGCAAATCTCCAATACCCGGCAGGGCAAATCCAGAGCCTCCAGAAGTGCCTCTGCATCGGCCAGCAACTCCAGGTGCGCGTCGGCCGAAGACTCCGGCGTCTCCCACCGGACGATCTCCACCTTGTCGAACTGGTGCAGCCGGTTCAGTCCGCGAACGTCCGCCCCCCAGCTCCCCGCCTCGCGGCGGAAACAGGGGGTGTATGCGCAGTGCTTGAGCGGAAGTTCGGCGGCGGCCAGAATCTCGTCGCGGTAGAAATTGGTGACCGGCACCTCAGCGGTGGGGATCAGATAGAGATCCTCCTCACGGCAGGAATACATCTGCCCCTCCTTGTCCGGAAGTTGCCCGGTCGCCTTTGCGCTGTCGGCGTTGACCACCAGAGGGGCCGCCATCTCGGCATAGCCCCGTGCCGCATTGTGGTTCAGAAACAGAGTAATCAGTGACCGCACCAAACGGGCCATCTGCCCCCGGTAAAACGGGAAACCCGCCCCGCTCACCCTGGTTCCACGCTCGAAGTCCAGAAGCCGCTCGATGCCGGGCAGATCATAGTGTGGTCTCGCCTGCGGAAACGCATCCAGATCGTGGGAGCTGCGGCGCAATTCCACGTTGTCCTCTTCCCTTCTCCCGTCGGGTGACTCGTCCGACGGCAAATTCGGCAGCCGCAGGAGCGCGCCGCGGAAGGCCTCGTCCGCCTCGCGGGCCGCCGTCTCCATCTCCTTGGCGGCCACCGAGAGCTTCTTCATCTCACCCACCTTGGCGAGAAACTCGGGTGACCCCTTCGCGAGCGAAGCCATCTCCTGATTCGCAGCCTTCTGTTCGGCCCGCACCGCTTCCGCGCGGGTGACCGCCTCACGCCGCGAAGCGTCCAGTCGGACGACCTCACCTACGTCCGCCGAAAACTTTTTCCGGGCGATCTTCCGTCCCACCTCCTCCGGTCGGTCCCTCAAAATCTGGATATCCAACATACCCCAACATCATTGTTTCCTGAGCCGCCCCTGACCAGCCAAGAATTGCCCCAAACCGCAACGTCCGGGCAAAAAAATGTGCGTCGGACGAAATTGGGGCTTGAACAGATCCGGGATTCCGATTGTCTCCTCTCTTTTCACCTGTCCCGTTCGTCTAGCCAGGTCCAGGACACTGGGTTTTCATCCCAGCAACAGGGGTTCGAATCCCCTACGGGACGCCAATGCCGCGGGTATGTGCAAAAACACTGCCGCTCGCCCCGCCCAGGTCCGATCATGCGATCCCCCAACATCATCCTCGTCAACTGCGACGATCTCGGCTACGGCGACCTCGGTTGCTACGGTTCCGAGGTCAACAAGACGCCCCACCTCGACCGACTTGCGGCCGAGGGAATGAAGTTCACCGACTTCTACATGGCCAGTGCGGTCTGCTCGCCTTCCCGCTGTGCGATGCTCACCGGCTGCTATCCACCCCGCATCGGATGCGGCGATTTCGACGGTGCTCCCGTTCTCTTCCCCGGCAACGCCACCGGTTTGAATCCAGACGAGGAAACGATGGCGGACTGCCTGCGGAAAGCGGGCTATGCGACCAAACTCGTCGGAAAATGGCACTGCGGCGACCAGCCCGCGTTCCTCCCCACCCGCCACGGTTTCGACAGTTACTACGGCCTCCCCTACTCGAACGATATGGGCATGCAAAAAGTGCGGCCCGACAGCAAAGTTCCCCTCCCTCTGTTGCGCGACGAAGAGGTGGTGCAGCAGCAACCGGACCAAACCGGCCTCACCGAACGCTACGTGGAGCAGGCAGTCCGCTTTATCCGCTCCAACCGGGACAAGCCGTTTTTCCTCTACTTCGCCCACATGCACGTCCACCTGCCCCTTCTGGTGGCGAAACGTTTCCTCGACCATGCCGCAAACGGGCCATACGGGGCAGCCGTCGAGTGCATCGACTGGGCCATGGGTGCCCTCCTCAAGGAGCTCGAAGACCTGGGCATCGACGAGAACACAATGATTGTCTTTACCTCCGACAACGGTTCCCGCGCGCGGGATGAGGGCGGCAGCAACGGCCCTCTCCGGGGAACGAAAGCCGAACTGTGGGAAGGCGGCATCCGCCTCCCGTGCATCGTCCGCTGGCCCGGCAAAGTTGCCGCCGGAACCGTGCGCGAAACCCTTTTTCGCTCCATCGACTTCCTCCCCACTTTCTGTCGTCTGGCCGACGCCCCACTCCCGGAGAAACCCATCGACGGCCTGGACTTCTCTTCGGTCCTCGAAGGCCGGACCGAAGAGGGACCCGCGGACACCTTTTTCTATTACTGGAAGCATGAGCTGCTCGCCGTGCGCAAAGGCGACTGGAAGCTCTGG
>CAYVUQ010000108.1:0-1221 GCA_964454915.1 uncultured Puniceicoccaceae bacterium | reverse complement strand
CCAGCCCCCCCACCACCGCCCCGCCCTCACACCGGACCGCCCAGGACGCACCCAAAAGGCACCCGCGGCCACCCTTCACAAACCCAGGCAGCATCAGCAGCTCGCCGAGCGAAAACGCGACTGGAATCTCTGGACCCGCAGGGGGAACTGGCACGGCAGCGAGGAGGTGGAGGAGCTCTACAATCTCCGCGACGATATCGGCGAAACCCGCAATCTGATTGAGGAACAACCGGAGATCGTCGCGGAACTGAGCGGACTCCTCGCCGAATGCCGCAGAGAACTGGGCGACACGGCGACCGGCGACCGCGGAGAGGGAACCCGTCCCATCGGTCGCGTGGAGAATCCGAAGACCCTTTGCGTGTACGACCCGGCCCACCCCTACATGATCGCCGAATACGACGGCGAGGCCGGATAATCGCACCTGCGGTAATCGGTACAAGCCCGGTGCCGGGAAATTCGCACCGTTCAAATACACCGTTGCGAAATGGAGTCGGGTTGGCCTATCCTCACTGCTCTGAATTTCCCGAATGAACAATTCCACGCCGCAAGAGACAACACGCCCGCCCGGAAAGAATAGCCCGGTCACCGTCCGCGACATCGCTGATGTCGCCGGTGTGAGCCACTCGACAGCAGCGGCTGCACTGCGGGGCTCCCCGAGGGTGCGCCAGTCCACCCGCGACAAGATTTTGAGAATCGCTGCCCGCATGGGCTACCAGCGAAATCTGGCGGCCTCGATACTGGGGTCCAAAAAAGCGCGTTATTCCGAGACCCTGGCCATTGCCCACGTCAACATCGTGGACCCCCGTGTCGCGGCGACCGCCGTCTGGGCGGACACCAGGGCACTGGAATCCGCCGCCGGGAACCGGGGCTTTGTCTTTCACAACTTCGACGCCGAAACCGGCGGGGAACTCGAGCGGGTTGGACACCGCATGAGGTCGGTGGGAGTGGACGGCGTGGTCATCAACGGCCTGGGTCCGGGCCAACGGATCATGGAACTTCCCGCATCCTGGGATGCTTTCTGCCTCGTCTCCGGCCTTCCAGAGTATCTCGATCACGGCATTGACACTGTCGAGACCGACAATTTCGGGAGCCTCCTGCGGGTGCTCAGGGCACTCCAGACCGTGGGCTACCACCGTCCTGGCGTGATTCTACGACAGCATGATCCGCGTATCGAAGACGACCAGGCCCGACTCGGTGCGGTGTTTTCCGCCCTGGATCCAC
>CAYVUQ010000107.1:3605-6330 GCA_964454915.1 uncultured Puniceicoccaceae bacterium | reverse complement strand
CCCTGGGACGGTCTGCACTGTTTGGGGAATCTGCGGAAGGACCTGTTTGAGTAGTGGGGGCAAGATTCTCCGAATCGCTTTGATGATATCGGAAGACTGATCTGATCGATCCGTGTGGGCTGGCGGGCCGGTGCTCTGTCACAAGTGCGTTGCAGAGCCGATAAGGTCTTGCGCAAACGCGTTGATGCCCAACCTTTGCCTGCGCCATGAACTCATCCACCTCTCACTCCTCACCCACCTCCCATCACCGTCCTGCCAAGAAGTCCGTCCAAGCCTACATCGACGAGACTCCCTTTTGGGAGGACGGCACGTCAGTGGCGGACTCCGCCATGACCCGAATGCAAAAACGCATCTGGACACTAGCCACGGCCGGAAAGTTCTTTGAAGGAATGGTGGTCTTTATGACCGGGGTAGCCATACCCCTCCTGCATCTTGATTTCGGGCTTTCGGCGGCCCAGAAGGGGATCGTAGGAGCGGCACCCCTATTTGGTATCCTCATTGGCGCCACGGCTCTCGGGGGATTGGCGGACAGTTTCGGGCGCAAGCGAATGTTCATCATCGAAATGATTTTGTTCACGCTTTTTCTGCTCGGCGTGGCCTTCAGTCCTTCATTCTGGTTGTTCGTGGTCTTCCTTTTCGGTGTGGGCACGGCACTCGGGTGTGATTATCCGACTGCGCACCTCGTGATATCGGAAAGTATTCCGAGCCGCATACGCGGAAAACTGGTTTTGGGTGCCTTTTCGTTTCAGGCGGTGGGCGCACTCTTCGGAACCGCGCTCGGATTTTTCATCCTGAATATCTATCCCGAGCCGGACGCCTGGCGATGGATGTACGGGAGTTTGCTCCCGCTTGGGGCACTGATCGTGTTCCTTCGGTTTTTCGTCCCCGAGAGTGCCCATTGGCTGGTGACCCGGCATCGCAAGGACGAGGCCGCCAGTGCGCTCCGCAGGCTTCTTAACCGTCATCCGGAATACCCGAAGAAGATTCACCTCCGCATGCCGAAGAAGCACAAAGATGGCGGGAATGGTGGCGGAACGCACAGGGATCTTTTCAGGAAAAAGAACCGCCGGGCGACCATTCTCGCATCCGTCCCCTGGTTTCTCCAGGACCTCGGAACCTACGGCATCGGGATATTCACCCCGACCATTCTTGCGACGATGATTGGTGCCAAGAGCGGGCAACACAATCTGGCGGCGATCCTCCATGACGACCTGCTGGCCGCCAAGGGTTCGGCGATCCTTGATGTGCTCCTCATCGTGGGAATTGTCTGTGCGGTCTTCCTTGTCGATAAGGTTGGGCGCATCAAGCTCCAGCTCTTTGGTTTCATCGGCTGTGCCGTCGGTCTCCTGTTGGCCGCACTGTCGCTCAAGCCGGACGGATCGACGGACCTGATCCTGATTTTTGCGGGATTCATGCTCTTCAACTTCATGACGAACATCGGTCCGAATGCGATGACCTATCTGATCGCAGGGGAGGTGTTTCCGACGAAGGTGAGGGGCAAAGGAGCGGGATTCGCTGCCTCCTTTGCGAAGATCGGTGCGGTGACGACGGCATTCCTGTTCCCGGTCCTGCTCAATGAGATCGGGACGGCCAATCTCCTTTACATTCTGATCGGCACATCCCTGCTCGGAGCGGTCATCACCGTGTGGTTCGGCATTGAGACGAAGGGGATGAACCTGGAATCGCTGGAGAAAGTCGAGTACGAGGATGAAGAGGAACCTCCCTTCGACCCCGTTGGTCCGGAAGCTGCCCGGGCGGAGGCATCGGACTGAAGCGGTTTGTTTGCGGAGCCCCCTCTATCGGTAAGCCGCCCGCAGGGATTCGGTCAGAATCCCGATGGCCCGGTCCAGGGTCTCGTCGTCGTGCGCGGTGCTGAGGAAGCAAGTCTCGTAGGCGGACGGGGGGAGATAGACGCCCCGCTCGAGAGCCTCGTGAAAGAACCTTGCGAAGCGGTCTGTTTCCGAGGCGCGGACCTCTTCGAAGGAGGCCACCGATTCCCGACCGAAGAAGATCGCGAAGAGGGATCCCGCCTGATTGACGCAAAGGGGTACTCCGATTTGGGCAGCCGTTTCTCGCAGGGCTTCGGCGACGCGACGTCCGCCTTTCTCCAGCCGACGGTAGGCGTCCTGGTCCAGTTTTCCGAGGGAGGCCAGGCCAGCAGCCATGGCCAGAGGATTCCCGCTGAGGGTGCCGGCCTGGTACACCGGGCCGTCGGGGGCGAGGTGGTCCATGATGTCCGCCCGCCCGCCGAAGGCACCGACCGGAAGCCCGCCGCCGATCACCTTGCCGAATGCGGAAAGGTCGGGGGCGATGCCCTCCCGCTCCTGCACGCCGCCCGGGGCGACGCGGAAGCCGGTCATGACCTCATCGAAGATCAGCAGCGCACCGTGCTCTGTGGTACGCGAGCGCAAGTGGCGCAGGAAGCCATCATCGGGGAGGAGCAGGCCGCAATTGGCCGGGTAGGGTTCGATGATGACGCCGGCGATTTCGGGACCGAATTTCGCGAAGAGGGCGTCGAGAGCGTCCGGGTCATTGTATCCGCACAGCAGGGTCTCGGCCGCGAGTGAGGCCGGGACCCCCGCACTGTCGGGCTTGCCGAGGGTAAGGGCACCGGAACCGGCCTGGACCAGAAGGGAGTCCACGTGCCCGTGGTAGCAGCCGGTGAATTTGACGATCTTGTCGCGCCCGGTGAAACCGCGGGCGAGGCGTATGCAGGACATGGTGG
>CAYVUQ010000107.1:858-3595 GCA_964454915.1 uncultured Puniceicoccaceae bacterium | reverse complement strand
TGCACATGCGTATCTTTTCGACGGACGCGACGATACCGGTGACGGCTTCCGCCATCTCGACCTCGTCCGGTCCTGGCGTGCCGAAGCTCGTCCCCCGGGCCAGGGCGGCTGCGACAGCCTCGCGGATGGCCGGGTCGTTGTGCCCGTGGATGGCGGGTCCCCAGGTGCAGACGAAGTCGATCAACTTGCGACCGTCGGCGGTGTGGAGGTATGGTCCCTCGGCGGATTCGGTAAAAAACGGTGTGCCGCCCACTGATCGGAAGGCCCGGACCGGGGAGTTGACGCCGCCGGGAATGGTCCGCAGGGCACGTTGGAAGAGTTCTTTGGAAGTCATGAAGGTGAAGGGGCGGGATCGCCGCCGTTGTAGTGGGAGCGGCAGAACCGCGCGTAATCGACGATCTTGCCGGAGAGGTTGGAGAGGCCGTTGCGCCGGTTGGGCGAAAGAAGCTGGGGGATGCCCGCATCGCGCAGGAACTCGGGTGGATTGGCGAGAATTTCCTCTGGCGGGTGGTTGTCGTAGAGAGTGGAGAGCATGGCGGCGATGCCCTTGGTGATGGAGGAGTCGGAATCGACGCGGAACCGGCAACGCCCTTGCTCGTAGGCCGGGAAAAGCCAAAGGTTGGAGGTGCAGCCCTCGACGCGAAACGTGTCCTGGCGGTATTCGTCTGCCAGCGGAGGAGCGTTCTTGCCGAGATCGACGATGTAGGTAAGCCGCTCGTGTTCGTCGCCGATCAACTCCAGCGTTTCGAGAAGCTCGTTCTTCTTTTCCTCGATGGATGTCATGGGATGTACCTTTGCACAATGGGGATGCGGCGTCCAATGCCGAAGGCCAAAGGCGTGATTTTCAGGCCCGGGGCGGCCTGTTTGCGTTTGTATTCGTTGCGGTCCACCTTGCCGAGGATGTCGGCCACCATCGCGGCTTCGAACCCCTCTTCTACGATCTCCGCGCGTGAGAGTCCCCGCTCAATGTAGAGCTCCAGGATGCGGTCAAGAACCGGGTAGGGCGGGAGGCTGTCTTCGTCTCTCTGGTCTGGTTTGAGCTCGGCCGAGGGCGGCTTTTCGATGGTGTTGCGGGGGATTTGCTCGCGGTCGCGGTTGAGGTGTTCGGCGAGCCGGTAAACCGTCGTTTTGGGAACGTCGGAGAGGACGGCGAGTCCGCCCGCCATGTCGCCGTAGAGGGTGCAGTAGCCGACGGCCATCTCGCTCTTGTTTCCGGTGGTGAGGAGAATCTCGCCGAACTTGTTGCTCACCGCCATAAGCAACAGGCCGCGGCTGCGGGCCTGGATATTTTCCTCGGCGACATTGGGTTCGGTGTCGCTGAACAGGTCGGCGAGCACTTCCGTGCTGGCATCGACGAGGGGACTGATGGGGAGGATGTCGAAGCGGATTCCCAGATTCGCGGCGAGTGTCTCTGCGTCGGCCACGCTGTGGGTACTGGAGATGGTGGAAGGCAGGGCAATACCCCGCACATTCTTCGGGCCGAAGGCTTCTGCGGCGATAGCGGCGGTGACAGCGGAGTCGATCCCCCCGCTCAGACCGATGACTGCCCGGTGGAAACCGGTTTTCGCTGTGTAGTCGCGCAGGCCCAAAACCAGCGCGCGGCGGATTTCCTCCATCTCGCCGAGGGGGACGTCTTCGGCGGGAGGTGCGTCCGTGTCCAGGATGCGGTCGGTCGAGACAAAGGGCGGGGCTGCCTCGCGGACTGATCTGTCGCCGGGGGCGTAGAGGCTGTGTCCGTCGAAGATCAATTCGTCGTTTCCACCGACGCTGTTGCAATACAGCACGGGTGCGCCGATCCGTTCGGCGGCGCGGGCGAGGATTTTTCCGCGCAGGTCCCGCTTTCCGAAGTGCCAGGGGCTGGCCGAGAGGTTGAGCACCAGGTCCGGGGCCATGGCCCGCAGTGCTTCGAGCGGGTCGGGGCGGTGGGTGTAGTGCTGGCCGTCCCAGCCGTACCAGAGGTCTTCGCAGATGGATACGGCGACCCGTTTGCCTTTGAACAGGACGGGCGGCGAGGGAACGGACGGCTCGAAATAGCGGTCCTCGTCGAAGACATCGTAAGTGGGTAGCAGGCTTTTGCGGAAGAGTGCCTGAACCTTTCCTCCGGCACACCAGGCGGCGGCGTTGAACGCCGGTCGTCCGGGGCCGGTATTGCGGGCGGGGAAGCCGACCACCAGTGGCGTCTCTCCGGTTTCACCGGCGATCTGGTGGAGTCGTTGCGAGCAGTCGTTGAGGAAGCGCTCGCGCAGCAGTAGATCACGCGGTGGGTAGCCGGCCAGTGCCAGCTCCGGGGTGACGACCAGATCGGCACCTTCGCCGCGCAGGGCGTGGTAGGAGGAGAGGATTATTCGGGCGTTGTCGTCCAAGTCGCCGACGGTGGTGTTGATCTGAGCGATTCCGATTCTCATGGGTGGGATTCCCCGGGAGCGGGGAGACAGAGGGGAGTGTGTGGGCGGGAAGGCGGCGGATGCAACATTGCAGGTGAATGATGCCGAATGCGGGGTAATTGTCCCCTCGGAGCGGCCCTGATTTGACCGCAAGGCGAAAAACTACCAACATACCCCAATATGCCAAAACCGAAACAGTGCGCCCAATGCCAGAAACCGGCGACGATCCACCTCACCCAGATCGTGGGCGGGGAAATTCGCAAGGTCGATCTTTGCGAGGATTGTCCGCTGAAGGAAAGTCTGGCGGCGGAGTTTGACCTCGAACCATTCGCCAAGCTGGCGGAAGGTGTGGT
>CAYVUQ010000107.1:0-848 GCA_964454915.1 uncultured Puniceicoccaceae bacterium | reverse complement strand
CGCGGCTCATGTTGGCGGGGGGACCCGTCATGTTTGTCCGCGTTGTGGTTGCGACGATGCGCGTTTGCGCAAGACGGGTCGTTTTGGCTGTCCGGAGTGTTACGACGCTTTTGAGGAGCTGATGCCGGACCTGCTCGGAAAAGTGCAGCCGGGTCTGACCCACGAGGGCAAGTCGCCCGTGCGAAGCCTTGGGCGACGCGAACTTGAAAAAGAGTGCGCCCGTGCGCGGAAGGAACTGGAGTCGGCGGTGCGCGAGGAACGTTTCGAGGATGCCGCGGTGCTGCGCGACCGGTTGAGGGAGATAGAGAGGGAGGGAGCCGATGCACCCCAGCATTGAATCGATACTCAAGGCCGATTCGGAGCTGACGCACCGACATACCTCGTCGGTCCCGATCATTTTGATGACCCGCATTCGGCTGGCCCGCAATTTGGACGGCTTCTCGTTCCCGAACCACTCGGACCCGGCGAACCGCGCCGAAGTGTTCGACCTGTGCCGGAGGGCCGTTGGCAAAACGGATTCGATGGCGGATTCGGTGACCGTGCAGATCGGGGACATCAGCGATATGGAGCGTCGCATCCTGGTCGAGCGGCATTTGATCTCGCGGGAACTTATCGAAAACGAAGTCGGATCGGGGGTGATCATCAATTCCGACCAGTCCTGTGCCGTGATGATCAACGAGGAGGACCACCTGCGTATCCAGTCCATGCTGGCCGGCTTTCACCTGGACAAGGTCTGGAAGACCATTGATCAACTGGACGATGACCTGGAGGAGCGGCTGGACTACGCCTATTCCGGCGAGCTCGGCTTTTTGACGGCCTGCCCCTCGAACGTGGGGACGGGCCTGCGG
>CAYVUQ010000106.1:0-6333 GCA_964454915.1 uncultured Puniceicoccaceae bacterium | reverse complement strand
CGAAACCGGCTCGCCCGCTCCCGATTTCACCCTGACCGACTCGAACGGCCAGGAACATTCCCTATCGGACTTCCGTGGAAAGTACGTGGTCCTGGAATGGCTCAACCACGGATGTCCTTTTGTGGTTCGTCACTACGAATCAGGGAATCTGCCGTCCCTCCAGAAAGAATATACCGATGAAGGGGTCGTCTGGCTGTCGATCAATTCGGCGGCTCCCGGGAAGCAGGGCTACACTTCTCCCGAAGCCGCAAACAAACTTTCCGCGGAGAAAGGCGCGGCACCCACGGCTGTCCTTCTCGATTCTTCCGGAGATGTCGGGCGGGCCTACGGAGCGAAGACCACTCCACACATGTTCGTCATCGACCCTGAGGGCGTTTTGATCTACCAGGGTGCCATTGACGACAAACCGCGGGGAGGGTCTCCGGCCGAGACGACCAACTATGTGTCCACCGCTTTGGATGCGGCAATGGCTGGCAAGCCAGTTCCGACCGGCACCACCAAACCGTACGGTTGCTCGGTCAAATACTGAACCGGCGATCCGTATCTCACGGACTCTGATGCCGAACCTGCGGACGGAAGCCATCATTCCCCTTCCGAAGGTGGAGGTGTTTCAGTTTTTCGCAAAAGCTGAGAATCTGGAGACTATCACACCCCCATTTTTGCACTTCCAAATCGTGTCCCCTCTCCCGATTCGCATGGGGGAGGGGACACTCATCGAATACCGCCTCCGCGTCTTTGGCATCCCCCAGCGATGGAGGTCCCGGATCAGTCAATGGAACCCTCCATGCGGTTTCGCTGACGAGCAGATAAATGGTCCTTATCGTCACTGGTTTCACACACATTCCTTCGAGGAATACGAGCACGGGACGAAAATGGTGGATTCAGTGGACTACGCTCTGCCCTTCGGAAGACTTGGAAAAATAGCCCACCCCTTTGTCCGCACCCAGCTCAAAGCCATATTTCGATATCGGAACAAGACCATCGGCAACGTCCTGCCAATCCCGAGCGGGAAAGGCGTGGTCCGAGGTCCGGTGCTGATCCAATAAAACAACCGAATGGGTCAACCCCGGCTCCCTGGTGGGAGACGGCGGACTCGAACCGCCGACCTCCTGCGTGTGAAGCAGGCGCTCTAACCAGCTGAGCTAGTCCCCCTTGAAAGGTCGATGCGAGTCCTGGATGAGGACTCCGAGGCCGTTACACTCCCTCAATTTGCGATATTTGTCGAGGTTGTTTTCCCTGGCTTTTGACAAGAAAATTTTACTCTGAGTAATTTATTGTTATTAGGAAAGGACCCACACACCGGGGGAAGTTCTACCGTGGAAAGAAGTTTTTGGAGCAAGAAATTTTTGTCTGAGAAAATGTTCTTGTTGGGTGCAACGTTGGCTGGGACGGGCCTTAGCGGGGTGTCGGCGTTAAGACGGTTTTCCTCGAACAGGTTGATTTGGCCGTTTCCTCCCGGAGGGGGATGCGGATTTGGCCTCCGGTTTTCCAGAGGGGAACCTGGTCCGCAAAGTGTTCGCTGCCGATCCAACCGTCCTGGCCGCCGAAAAGGATGAACCAGTTGTCGTCGAGGTCGGCCATCGAGGAGATGTGCCTTGATTGGGATCCGTAGCGGGAGTCGTGCTGCCCTTCCACTATGCCGTGAGCGGTCTTGTACACGGTCTCGCGGGAGCCTGGAGCAGGAAAACGGTCGTAAACGAAGAAGGAACCGACCGGGTGTAGTGCCGAGAGGAGATGGCCCACCCTCAGATGATGCAGATCGCCCCACTGAGGGTGTTTCGACCAACGCTCTTCTGCCCGGGCCAGACTGGTGCGAAGAACCTTTTCTCTTTCCCCGGGATCAAGCTCCTCGAGGTCTTTGGGCAATGCAGTCGCCAGGTACCGCCATTCCCGGTAGTATCCATCGTCGAAGCGGTCACCCGGATACGCTTCCAACAACGCGGCCAGCCAGAGTTCAAAGGCCGCTGCGCCCTCGGAATCGGTTTCGTAGTGCCCATCCCAGGTCTCCACGGCCCGTGCGACCGGATGGCCGCCCAAATCGCCGCTCCACTCGACCAGAAACCGGGACAGATGCCAGGCAGCGGGAGAAAACACATCCTCCTGTAATCCGCGCAAATCATCGACCGTCCAATCCGTCTTCTCCGCAAGCAAGGTCGTGAGCCGGTCGATTCTTTCGCTCTGATTGAACAGAAATCCAAGGGCCACATCGGCTTCTCCGGGTGGATTGTTGGCAGAAGCGATGAACCCCGAAACAGGGTTGAGGATACGCGGGAGATCTCGCGAGTCCACCGTTTCCTCCCAATCTGCGTTGGACTGCTCCGGGGAAACGAGGATATCGCCAAGGGCGAAATCCGCCCTTGCCGGAAGCCTGACGGCAGCCACCAGGCCGATATTCCCCTGCGTATCGACGGCGACGAGATTCTGGCCCGAGACGGCGTATCCGTCGAACGAATCGAGAAACTCGGGAACGTCGGATGCCTGACTGGCCCTGAGAAAGGCCGATATCTCATCGGAAGGCCGGTGTCCCATCCACCGGAGAGCTATGACTTCCCCCTCGCGGGAGGGGAAAACGTCCGCATCGCTCAAGATCGGTCCCACGGGGGTTTCCCGGACGACGATCCGCCGGTCCGGCCAGAAACGAACCCTGATGTTTTCGACGCGCTCCTCGATGACGGGCAAAGTGGAGGCTTCCACAAGATCGCTACTCGCCGCCCTCATGTTCGTTCCGCCCCAGGCGATGTCTTCATTGCGACCGAGGCCAAGGAACGGAAGCCCGGGAATCATCAACCCGACCGCGTGATAGCCTGGAGACTTGAACCCCACGATGGTCCAGAGATTCGGAAGGCTCTGCCCGAGGTGCGGATCACTCGCGATCAAGGCATGGCCGTCTGCGGAACGCGAGGGTGCGAGGGCCACGGTGTTGCTCCCGGTGCGGGCGAAGCGGTTCAAAAAACCCAGGGCACTCCCCTTCCCTACAACCGGAGGAAACGCATCGGAAGCATTCTCCCCGGTTTCCGGCCGTTCTTCGGGGAGAGGATCAGAACTACCTGTACTTATGGAGTTGATACGGTTGACATGTTCCAGGACTTCCCTGAAATCAGGGGATTCGCGTTCGTCGAGCAGGGTAAAAAAGGTCAGCCAATTGACATCGGTGCCCGCAAGTCGTCCGAATGTCAGAAGATCGACTGCGGTGAAGGGTTCGCGGTCGAGCCCGAGGAGTCCACTCTCGGGCGGGCGTGTGGGATTGCGGGAAATGGCACAGTTGACCCCCTCCACGTATGCCTCGAGCCAATCGCGGGATGCGGCTGGCATAAGAGCGAGGCTTTCGGCAGCGGCCTTGCCGAAATCGAGCCGTCGAAGGGCTTCGTCCAACGCGGCACCAGGTGGTCCGGCCATTTCGGCGATCCGCCCCTGCGATATCTTGCGGAGTATCTCCATCTGTGCTTCGCGGAAGTGGCCATGGAACAACCCCAGGGTAAAGGCGAGGTCCCGGTCGGTTTCGGCGACGATGTAGGGAACGAGATATTCGTTCCAGTAGATCGTCACCGGGGCATCGAGGGGCAGATTGGTCGTGGGGAAAGTGGCGAGCCGTGCCTCTCCCGAAACGGTTTTGGGAAAGAGAGCCCGGCAACCGACCGCGAGGAAAAGACTGGCCCCGGTCAGCAGGAGCAGCGCGATCCCGAGGGCTAAAAACCTGACCGTCCGACGCATAACCGCCGAACGGGCACTAGCGGACCACGTCCGATTGTGCCTGGGCCAGACCGGCCTGGATGAGATCTCCGACGAAAGACGAGAGGAAACGCCGGGAGTTGTCGGAGGCGATCATACGCCGGGTTTCGATGTAGGTTTCGCTGTCGGGTGCGAAGGCGGGGGCACCCCTGGCGGAAACGAACAGGAACGTCCCTTTGCCCCCGGTCACGACCATTGGAGAGACAGTCCCATCGGGCAGAGTTTCAGCTCTGCGAAGCAGACCGTTGTCGAACCCTTCCGGCTGTTCGTCCCATCCGACGTTTTCAAACGACTCGGTGGAGAGCCCCTGTTCGACGGCGGCATCGGCGAAGGTCTTCCCCTCTGCTAGTGCCGTCGCGAGGTCTGCCCGGACCTGTTCCCCTTTTTCGACGAAAGCGGCCCGCTTATCCTCCTGGCGCAAGTCGGCGAGAACGGTTTCGCGCACCTCGGAAAGGGCGGGAATCCTCGAGGGGATGATCTCCTCCAACAAGAGTACGCCCACGCCGTCTTCTCTTTCGAACGGATCGGAAAAGTGGCGGATGGAATCCAGGCGGGCCGCCTCGGCGACAGACTGGGCCGGAAGGTCCACGCCCTCCGGGGGGGTTTGCCCTTTCATGGGAGGGAGTTCCTTCAGGACACCCCCGAACCCGGCGGCCAGTTGCGCGCGCTGCGGATCGTCCATACCGATCTCCTGATCGAACACCGCATAGACAAACTCTTCGGCAGCTTTGCGTGCGAGGGTCTCGGCCTGCTCGGCCTTCCACTGAGCCACGACGGCATCGCGGACTTTGTCCAGCTTCGGAAGCGCATCGGCGGGATTCCCGGCGTCCTCCTCCACAAAGTCGGCGCGGTTCCGGTCGAAAAACCCGGAAAGTTCGCTCTCCGACGGGTCCTCCACCCTGGCACTGAAATTCTCGGGCAGGAAGGACACGAGGACAAGCATCCGCGACTCGGGGATGCGGTAGGCCTCGACCCGTTGTGAGAAGAACGTTTCCAGATCTTCTTCTTCCGGGTCGAATTCAAACTCGACCGCGTCCTCGGAAAGGGTGCCCACGGACAAGTCATAGACCGCACTCAGCCGCCGTGCCTGCTCCTCCACATCGAAGGGTATGGTGAATCCGGGCGGGGCGACGGACTGCATCAACTGCCGGATACGAAAATCGTTAGCAAGTGCGCGGTTGATGGTCGCCTCGTCAAACTGGCGGCTCAGCTGCGACATATCGAGAAAGGAGGTCACCCGGTCGGGATCGAAATTCCCCTCGGCATCCTGGAAAAAGGGGATTTCCGCGAGGAAGGTGACGAAGGCCGACTGCGAGGGTGCCGGTATGCCGACCTGGTCGGCCATGTGCAGAAGGGCGGCCCGGGAAAGCATTTCCTGTTCGAGCATCTGCGCGTCTTGCGGACGACGCCCGCGGTTCACGATGGAGCTGATGAGCACCTCCTGAACAAGGGGGCGCATCTGGGCCTCTGAATCCAGATTGTAGCCATAGTAGTCGCGCGCCTGGGTGCCCGGTGCCTTACTGACGCACCCGGGGGTCTCGCCGATAACGAACACGAAAGCGACGACGACAACCGCCAGCAAAATGATGAATACGATCCGGCCTTTGCGCTCGAGGACGTTTTGAATCCAGGAAATCATCCCTTCTTCCATCCTTTTCCCGGCAATATGTCAACTGAGGGGGAAGCTTGGGGTTGCCGAGTCCGGTCCGACACGGCAAAAGGGTGCTCCATGGCAAAATCGAGTGCGGCCGCGGGAAAATTCATATTCGTAACCGGAGGGGTGGTATCCTCCCTGGGCAAGGGCCTGACATCGGCGGCACTCGGGGCACTGCTCGAACAGAGGGGCTTTTCGGTGCGGATTCAGAAATTCGACCCCTACCTGAACGTCGATCCCGGCACGATGAGTCCCTTCCAGCACGGCGAGGTGTATGTGCTGGACGACGGTGCGGAGACCGATCTCGACCTCGGTCACTACGAACGCTTCACCTCGTGCAAGCTCTCGCGCTTCAACAACCTGACCTCGGGGCAGATTTACGAGTCGGTCATCCAAAAGGAACGCCGGGGCGACTATCTCGGCAAAACGGTGCAGGTGATTCCCCACGTGACGAACGAGATCAAGGAGAGGATTTACGCGGCGGGAGACGACGTCGATATCCTGATCACCGAGATCGGGGGCACCATCGGCGACATTGAGGGACTGCCATTTCTGGAGGCCATGCGGCAGTTCGCGCTGGAGATCGGCGTGGAGAACCGGCTTTTCCTGCATGTGACCCTGCTGCCGTACCTGAAGGCAGCGGGCGAGCTGAAGAGCAAGCCCAGCCAGATGAGTGTGGCCAAGCTGCGCGAGATCGGCATTCAGCCCGACATCCTGATCTGCCGCACCGAAGAACCCATCCCGGAGGACCTCAGGCAGAAGCTGAGTCTGTTTTGCAACGTGCCCCAGCCGGCGGTAATCGAGGAGCTGGATGTGGAGTCGTCGATCTACGAACTTCCATTGATGTTGCAGCGCGAAAATCTGGACTCTCTGGTTGTGCGCGGCCTCCACCTGCGCGATGACCGTGCGGGGATGGAGGTGTGGCGCGACGTGGTACGGCGGTTGAAGTA
>CAYVUQ010000105.1:0-6337 GCA_964454915.1 uncultured Puniceicoccaceae bacterium | reverse complement strand
CTGTGGCGGGAGGAGCTTCGGGGGGAGGTTCGTCCGGTTCGGCCTCCTCGGGCTCGTCCTCGGGTTCGACCATTTCCTCTTCCTCGGGCTCTTCCTCGGGCTCGGGGGGAGGAGGTGGCGGAGGAGGCGGCGGAATCTGGATCGCGACCACCTGGGGGGGGCGGGTCTGGGGCTTCTTTTCCGTTTTATGGGTGCTGATCCAGTAGCCGAGCCCGCCCGCTGCGGCGACAAGCAAGGCCACAACCAGGCCAAAGGCCCAGCGGTTCCGCTGAAAGAAGCCCTTCTGCTCCTCTTCTGACTCGTCGAAATTCACAGGGTGTGTGCGTGTCCGTTGTGGCCGTTAACCGGAGGGCGGACATTCCTGTCCGCCGCATCGTCGTGTCCGTTGACGTGGTCGTGACTGCCGTTTTGCGGGACGGGAATGTCCCGCTTCCGGTTGCTGTTCGGAGGGCGGACATTCGTGTCCGCCGCATCGTCGTGGCCAGCGTCCGCGCCGCCGTTTATCAGATCCTTGAGCCGGTGACGTTTGACCTGTGGCTGCACGTGACCCTTGGCGGAAGCGATGCCGCGCGACTGCAGGAGGATGGGATCGTTCACGCGGCGCGGCACATGCGTGACGCGCTCACGGTGCAGGTAGTTGCCGAAGTTCAGATTGTAGCCGTATTGCAGCCGGGTGTAGCGCAAAAAGGTGAGGAGTCGGCGGTCGCGGCCGGGGCGTGGTTCCTCGTCGGCAGTGATGTCGATGATGAAGCGGTCCTCGACGATCATGTCCGCGCGGAAGGCATCGGCGAAGGTCCGCCCGCGGTGGCGGATCGTCACGGGAATGTTGGTTTCGACCTTCAGGCCTCGCTCTTCCAATTCCATTTCAAACACACCGGCGTAAACCTTTTTGATCAACCCCGGCCCCAATTCCTGGAAAACCAGCGTGGAGGCCTCCACAATCTGCATTCCGATTTCCTGTTCCGACAGCTCCGACATATCTTCCTGTTGTTTCCTTTTTTAGCGTTTCGGTTGGGTGGCCAGGCCGACTTTCTCCACGCCGACACGGCCCACCACATCGAGAACTTCCATGATGCTCTGGTATTGCGTGAGACTGTCCCCGCGGACGATGACCGGGAGGTCGGGCACCTTCGCCTTTTCGGCCGAAAGCAGACTCTCCAGTTCGCCGAGGGAAACGGGGAGCGTGTCGAGAAAGACCCGCCCTTCGTTGTTCACGGTGATCGACTTTGTCTTCGGCTCGGCCAGACTCTGTGCTTTGCTGGCACTGGGGAGATCGACCTGCAGGCCCTGCACCGTAACCGTGGTCATCAGAATGAAGATGATCAGCAGCACGTAGGACAGGTCGAGCATGGGGGAGAGGTTCACGTCGTCGAACGCCTCCGCTTCGTCGTCCTGGAATTCGTAGCTCATGGCGGATTTGCTGGTTCGGTTCTAGTCTTGCTTGCGCTTCACCTGCGAGGAGCGCGTTTCGAGAGGCGATACGGCGGGCGGGGGTTTCTGTTCGTCGTCGGATTGAGCGTCGGATTGCTTTGCCGTCCGACGTTCCGCAGGAGAGGAATGTCCCGCTTCCGGCTGTTCCGCGGAGGGCGGACATTCCTGTCCGCCGCTGCCTTTCCCGTCGTTCGAGACCGGCACGGCGGGCTCAACCGCTACCGGTAGCCTGGCCTCCTTGCCCGCGGGCGGCTCCATCGGATTGCCGGCAGGCTCCGCCGGTTCGCCGGTTTCGGATTCGTCGCCGTTGAACTCCGACGGTGCGGGTTGGCCCTTTGACTTGCGCGAATAGAACTCGGCGGCTTTCGTCACAAATTCGTCCGTGAACACCCGCATGTCGTTCACCACGTCCTTGATCTGGCCGACGATGTAGTTGTAGCCGAAGAGGGACGGGATGGCCACGATCAAGCCGGCCACCGTGGTGAGAAGTGCCCCTGAGACGCCGGGTGCGATGCTCGCCACGTTGACATCGCCCGAGGAGGCGATCACCGCAAAAGTCACGGTTACCCCGAGGACCGTTCCGAACAGACCGAGGAACGGTCCGCCAGCGACGGCGATCTGGAGGTGGACGACGCGCTTGTTGAGGCGCTGGGTCTGGCGGACGTAGGTCGTCATCATGGCCGACCGGATTGCCTGGAGGGACGCCCCGGTGAGGCGGCGCGTTCCGGCGTCTTCGCCCTTGAAACGGTGCTGAATCTCGGAGACCCCGGTGTGGTAGAGGCGGAAGACCGGGGATTTGGTTACTCCCGCCGTGTCGGCCTGGTTCACCTTGCCGCCCAGCGTATCGACCTCCTCCGGCCTGTCCAGAACCGTCAGGTCGTTGGCGATGGTGTGCCACATCCTGATGAACTTGCCGTTGGTGGCCCGGATTTTGGAGAGGGAGGATATCTTGGCGATCATGACGAAGATACTCCACACGAACATGATCCCGAGGATGACGATGACCGACCAACCGGAGGCGTCGAGAGTGTTGAGCACGACGAAGAAGTAGCCCTCGCCGTCGAGCCATCCGCCGCCCCCGGCGTCGTCGTAGGCGAGCGCGATGATCTGCTGGGCCGCCGGATCGGCACCCTCCGTCAAGGCTGCGAAGCGGACCCGTCCCGGGGGAGGGGTGACGGACTGGATGCGCAGTTCGTCGATCTCACCCTGGAAGCCGGGGTCGCCGTTGGACTGGACGCCGATGCGCACCGCGCCGTCCATGGCGGGAATGGGCACGGGCTGGGTGTTGACGGCCTCCCCGTTGACGTAGAGCGTCGTTTCCGAGGCGTCGCCGCTGAAGGCCAGATGATTCCACGCTCCGCCCGGTGCCGCCGCAGGAGCCGCGATCCGTGTCGATGCGCCGCCGCTGATGATGTCCACGTAGGGAATCCCGCCGTCGAGGCCGAGTTCGAAACCATTTCCGCTCTGGAGGCGGCTGACAATGGCCCCGTCGGGAACGGAAGCGGAGGAGGAGGCCCAGACAGAGACCGCCAGCGGCCCGCCTGCCGGGATGGCGAGGGACGGAGTGGCCTCGGCAGTGATCGGCTGTCGCCCGGTCAGTCGCAGGCCGCCGCCGATCAGTGCCCCCTGGACGGAGATGCCCGGACGGTCGCCGTGGTTGCCGCGTCCGCTGGAGTCCGCCGGGGCGGCACCGGTTTCGGAAAAGTGATAGACCAGCAGGGAATCGTCGCCGAAGACCGCCGCCGCATCCTCACCGCGAGGCGCCGGACCCATTTTGCCGTGGTAGAGCCAGACGGTGGAGGGGGCGTCTGCGGCGAGGTCGGGAACTTCGACCCACACGAACGCCTCCTGGAGCAGGGCGTCGATCCTCTCGATTTCGTAGTCGAGAACGGTTTCGTTGTCGGCGGCCACGAACCGGATGTCGCTGCCGTCGCCCGAGATTTCTCCAAAGGGGAAGTTTCCCCCGTGCAAGCGGAGCAGAACCGCTGTGGTTCCGGGAGCACTCGGCAGGGCCGGATCCGCCGCCGAGGGATCGACGGTCAGCTTCATGCGGCTTTGCCATTCTTCGTTCCACCAGTCCTGGGCGGCGGCGAACGGTGCGGCGAGAACGGTCACCAGTGCGAAGACGGCGGGAATCAGTCGGGATGGACGGTTCATGTTCGGAATGCGGATGATGGAATGGTCGGGATCAGGTTTGCCAATCGGTCAGAGTCTGCCACGGATAAAAAAGGAAATGTGCGGGTCCCAGGCTTCGGTTTCCCCCTGGCCGACCAGGGGAATGCCGAGATTGATCTCGCCTGAGAATCGTGAAAGGAGGCGGATTCTGGACCCGATCCCGAAGGACGCGAGATCGAATTCGTTCTCCTGTTCGGGCAGCGGTTCGAGGAGGGTCAGGTAAGCACCTTCCAGAAAGAGGTAGGCGCGGCCGTCGTTCTCTTCGGCAGGCCCGGGCATGAAATCCGGTGACCGGAACTCGAGGGACCCCAGCAGGGCACGGTCCCCCAATGCTTCGGCCTCGAGGTAGCCCCGCACGGTGGTCATCCCTCCGGCAGCGAACTGCTCGTTGCTGATCAGCGGGGAGCCGGTGAACTGGCCCTCGGCCTTGCCGTGGATTTGGAGGTCAAGGGGCATCTCCTGGGTGCGGGCCAGTTTGCCGCGGAAAACGAGGAAGGACCCGTCGGCACGGAAACGGTTGGTGTCGAACTCGGCCGGATTGCTGCCCGATTCGCGGAAGCCGTAGGTCAGGGTGCCGGTGAACTCGGTGGTGCCGGTTTTCCCAAACCAGAAGGCCGAATAAAGCGCGGAAACCGGATAATAGGTGATCGGGGTTTCGTCCTCTTCGCCATCGACTTCGAACTGCTGGTTGAATTTCCGGTAATCGACGCCAAAGGTGAGGGTGTGGTAGAAGTCCTCGAGGCGCGGGAGGACCATCACCCCGCGCAGTCCCCAGATTTCACCGGTCCCGACCACGGTGCTGCCGCCGATCGTCGAGACGTCGCTGTTCTGGTTCAGGTATTGAAGCATCGCGCTGAGGCTTTCCACCCCCGGGATGGGTGCCATGTAGTAGCCCGAATAGACGAAGACGTCGTCCCAGTCTTGCGGAGAGGTCTGCACCGAGCCGCCGATGGTGTGCCCTTCCTGCCAGAGGTTGCTGTAGCTGGCCGAACCGTTCAGGCGCAGCTCCGTGGTGCCGGAGCTGTAGCGGTTGTTCAGCTCGGCACTGGCGTCGAAGGGAGGGGAGTCCTCCACGAGAAGATCAATCTCCACCGTGCCGGGGACCGGCCCGGGAACCAGTTCGGGGGAAATGCGGCGGTCGGGATGCCGGTTGAGGGCGATGATGTCGGCGACCACCTCGTCGAAGTCGGGAACGGTTCCTTCGCGCATGGATGCCGCCTCGCCCTTGATGTCCTCGAGGTCGAAATAGCGCGAGCCCTTGACCCGGAGACGGGCCACCTTCCCCTCGACTACCTCGAAAAAGATGATGCCCCGTTTCCCCTGCTGGGGCGGCACCTGGACGCTTACGGTTTGGTAGCCCTCGTCGCGGTAGGCCTGCTCCAGGGCCGCACGGGCACGGTCCACATCGGCATATTCCCGCCCCGGCCCCAGGTAGGGGTAAACGGCCTTTTCCACGGCCTCGCGGGAGAGCACGGTGTTCCCGTTCACGCGGAATTCGCGGATGAAGAGCGGCGGATCCTCGTCGGCGTTGAGAACTTCCTCGGCCCGCCGGATTTCCTCATCGGGAAGGGAAGGCGGCGGCCCGAGACCGGTGGTGTCGGTGGCCTGGAGAAGCGGGGTGGAGAGAAGGGGGAGGAGCGCGGCGAAACAACGCCTCCTGCGGGGGAGGAACTTGCGTCTGCCTTCGTCCGAAATGTGGTTTCCCTCTCCGCTCATTCCAGCGTCCCGTGTACCCGTTGTTGATCCATCTTCACATAAGCGGCGTCCCCGTAGAAGAGGCGGAACAGATCGTCGCTTTTCCTCTTTTTCTCCTCCCATGTTTCTTCGGCGTCAGGGGACGACGGGTGGTAGCCGTCTTTCTCCAGATCGTCGTTGAAGGCCTCGGCGAGAGCGTCGAGCATGGGGACTTCGGGGAACAATTGCGGATAATCGGGGGACAGGGGCGCGAGGGCGACGGGGATGTTCGCTACTGCGCTTTCGGGTGCGTTGGCGGGTGGATTGAGAACGAGAGGAGTGTTGGGATCGTAGGGATGGGCGAGGATGAACGACTCCTTGGCCGCCGCAATGGTGTCGGCGGGAACGGTGGGGTTCACGATGGGTGCGGGTGCGGCGGGCTGCTCGGAGGGAGTGCCCGGATTTCCGCTGGAAAGGGAAGGGGTGGAGGATTCGACCGATGGCGAACCCGTGTCGGCGGCTGCCGCTGTGGCAGAGGGAGAAAGGTCGGGGGTGTCGGAATCGACCGCAACCGTTGGCCCGGAAGGGGATGTTGCTACCGGAGCGTTCCGGGTTTCGGAAAGGGAAGGGGTGCTCTGTGGGTTCGTTGCAGCAGTGGCGTGGGTGATGGAGAGCCCTGTGGGTGCCGTGCTTCGTGGGGCGCGAGTGGGGCGCGGTGCCGGGCCGGTATCTGCCGGGCGGATGGCTTCGGCCTCCGCGGTTCGAACCACGGATTCGGACGAGACCGGTGCCTGTCGGGCAGGCGATGAAGAATCTTGCGCTGCATCTGTGGTTGTGGCCTCGGACAAAGGTTCCCGGGTGCCCGCAGGCGATTGTTGGTCACGGAGCAGCAGTGCCGCCAAAGCGAACCCGGTTCCGAAAAGAATCAGGCCTGGAAGCAGTTTTTTCATCGTCTTCTATCAAGGAAAAAGGCTGGCGCCGGGATCGCCGACGCCAGCCGAAGCAGAGAACGAATTCTCGATGTGGTTAAGCCTTCGGATCAGATGTTGGGCACGAC
>CAYVUQ010000104.1:0-6355 GCA_964454915.1 uncultured Puniceicoccaceae bacterium | reverse complement strand
GGTCTGGTCGGCGGGTTCGCCGGGAACGGCTACCTGCGGTTGACTGTTTTTCTTCCCCCGCCTCCCGATCAATGATTTCACCTGAAGCGCAGCCACCATGTCCGAGACTTTGCACCTGATCGACAGTCATTGCCATCCTCCGGCCCAGGGGAAAGAGCCTTCCGCCGACTCCTGGCTGGAGCGTTCGCGCGCCGCCGGAGTGGGGGAATGGATCGCCGTCGGCACCGATCCCTCCGACTGGCACGCACATGCCGCGCTCGCACGCGAGCATCCGGGGACCGTTCATTGGACGGTCGGACTGCACCCGTCCCATGTGGGCGAGAGGTTCGAGGCCGACATGGATGTGCTGCGCAGGATTTTGGCGGATCCCGGCGAGGGTCCGCCGCCGTGCGCGCTTGGTGAGATCGGCCTCGACTTCACCCGTCTGCCGAAGGAGGGGCGTGAACAGGCGGTGCATCGGCAGAGGCACGCCTTTGCCGCCCAGCTGGAAATGGCCCGAACTGCCGATCTGCCGGTGGTCGTCCATTCCCGCGGGACGGTTGCGGAGTGTCTGGAAATTCTCGGTGCCAGCGGGGTTTCGCCCTCCAGGGCCGTATTCCATTGCTTCGCCGAAGGCCCGGAAACCCTGGAGGCCGTGCGCGGAGCAGGTGCCCGGGTGTCCTTTACCGGTATCCCCACCTTCCGCAATGCTGCCGAGGTGCGCGAGGCACTCCGGCTCAGCGGGTTCGAGGATCTGATGCTCGAAACCGACAGCCCCTACCTTTCCCCGGAGCCCTTCCGCGGCAAGCCCAACGAACCCGCCCGCCTGCGGGTCATCGCGGAGTTCTGCGCGGAGCTGTTCGGCGTCACCCTTCAGGAGGTAGCGACCGTCAGCACCGCGAACGTGCGGACGTTTTTCGGGATATCGTCCTGACGGTCGCTTCTTTCTTGCCCGCCCGCCCCGGCTTCGCCCAAGCTGTGCGCTTTCATCCCGAAAGAGGAAAACCTTATGCATAAACTAGTCCTACTGCGTCACGGCGAGAGCCAATGGAACAAGGAGAACCGGTTCACCGGTTGGACCGACGTCGATCTGACCGAGACCGGTCGCGAGCAGGCGCGTTCCGCCGGCCACTACCTTGGGAAGGAAGGGTTCACCTTCGATCTCGCCTTCACCTCCGTCCTCAAACGCGCCATCCGCACGCTCTGGATCGCCATGGACGAGATGGACCTGCTCTGGGTGCCCGTCCGCCGTGCCTGGCAGCTCAACGAACGCCACTATGGCGGTCTGCAGGGCCTCAACAAATCGGAGACCGCCGAAAAATACGGCGAAGAGCAGGTGCTGATCTGGCGCCGCAGTTACGACATCCCTCCGCCGCCCCTCGAAAAGGACGACGAGCGTTTCCCGGGTCACGACCCCCGCTACGCCAATCTCGACGACTCCCAGCTGCCGCTCACGGAGTGCCTGAAGGATACCGTCGAACGCTTTCTGCCCTACTGGCATGAGAGCATCGTCCCGGAAATCCGCTCCGGCAAAAAGGTCATCATCGCCGCCCACGGAAACTCCCTGCGTGCACTCGTCATGTATCTCGACGGCCTGTCCGAGGACGAGGTTCTCAAGCTGAACATCCCCACCGGGATGCCCCTGGTGTATGATCTCGACGACGACCTCAAGCCCCTCAAAAACTACTACCTCGGCGATCCCGAGGAGGTGAGGAAGGCCATGGAGGCCGTTGCCAACCAGGGCAAGGCGAAGTAACGGGCCGGATGTCCGCTCAGGAAGACGCTCCGTCGGAAAACCAGCTCCGCCAGGTCCGGCTCGACAAGCTCGAAGCCCTCCGCGCGGATGGGCTGGACCCTTTCCGCGCCAACGCCACGCAGTCCCATACCTCGAGCGAGGCGCGGGCACTGTTCCGCGAGGATGTCGAAGACGACGAGGACCAGCCGACCGTTTCGGTGGCCGGGCGTATCGTTGCCTTCCGCGTCATGGGAAAGGCCACCTTCCTCAAACTCCACGACCGCGACGGCCGCATCCAGTGCTATGTCCGGCGCGACGCCATCGGAGAGGACGAGTACAAACGGTTCAAGAAACTCGACCTCGGCGATTTCATCGGTGTCAGCGGGAAACTCTTCCGCACCAAAGCCGGCGAGATCACCGTGCGGGCGGAGTCCTGTGTCCTCGTTGCCAAGGCACTCCGCCCCCTGCCCGAAAAATGGCACGGGCTGACCGACGACGACCAGATCTACCGTCGCCGCTACCTCGATTTGATCGTCAACGAGACCTCGCGCAACCGCTTCGTGATGCGCAGCCGGATCATTGAGGAAATCCGCCGCTTCCTCTGGTCACGTTCATTCCTGGAAGTCGAGACACCCGTGCTGCAATCGGTTCCCGGCGGTGCGGCTGCCCGTCCCTTCGAGACACACATGAACGCCCTCTCCTGTGATTTCACCCTGCGGATCGCTCTGGAGCTGTATCTCAAGCGACTGCTCGTCGGCGGGTTCGACCGGGTCTTCGAATTGGGCCGTGTCTTCCGCAACGAGGGCGTCTCCCGTCGGCACAACCCCGAGTTCACGATGCTGGAGTTGTACCAGGCCTACTCCGACTACCGCGGGATGATGGAGCTGGTGAAGAGCCTGTTGCTCCACCTGTGCGACAACGCTCTGGGCACCCGCAAGGTGCTCCGCTACGATGGCACCGAAATCGACCTCGGCGACGGCTGGAGCGAGGTCCGCTACAAGGATATCGTGATTGAGCGGACCGGCGAACCCGATTGGTTCAGCCTTTCCAGGCAGGAGAAACTCAAGCGCGCGGAGGCCATGGACATCGAGATCGATCCCGGACTCGAGGATTTCGAGGTGACCAACCAGGTCTTCGAAAAGCGGATCGAGCCCACCCTTGTTCAGCCGACCTTCGTGACCCACCTGCCCAGGGAGCTGATCCCCCTCGCCAGGATATCGCCCGACGATCCCTCCACCATCGAAGTTTTCGAGCTGTGCATCAACGGGCAGGAGATCGCCCCTGCCTATTCCGAGCAGAACGACCCCCTCGCCCAGAGGGAGATGTTCGAAGCCCAGGCCGGTGAGGAAATCCAGAACATCGACCACGACTTCCTCGAAGCGATGGAACACGGTATGCCTCCGGCCGGGGGCATGGGCATCGGCATCGACCGGCTCGTCATCCTCTTGACCGGCGCCGCCAACATCCGCGAAACCATCCTCTTCCCCCCCATTCGCCCCGGAGCCGGATGAACCGCCGGAGGCAGTGCCGGAGATCGACTCCGCACCCGTTGCGCACCCCGGATAACCCGCGAATCGCCCCCCGAACCACGATGCCGCAGGACAGCGACGTGCCGCTTCCGGAGGGCGGACACTCCTGTCCGCCACAGCGTCCTTTCTCGGCAGAAGGATACGGTTTTTGGGTGTTCTGAGCCCTTCGTATCAACCTTCGGCTTGCGGTGCCTGGACGAAGATTTCGATGTTCACTTCGTTGCCGACGACGCCCTGGCCGTAACTGATGTCCCAGTCCCGGCGGTCAAGGGTCGCTTCGGCTTCCCAGCCCGAAACCAGAACGCCGTCCTTGTTTTCCTTCATGCCCAGGAGGGTAACGTCGAGAGTGACAGGATGGGTCTTGCCCGCCATGGTCAGATCTCCCGTCACCTGAAACTGGTTCTCGCCAGTCTTCTCCCACTTGGTGGACTTGAAGGTGAGGGTCGGGTTTTTCCCGGCGTCGAAGAAATCCTCGTCCTTCAGGTGGGTGTCGCGCTTGTCGTTGTTGGTATCGACGCTGCCGACCTTGATTTCCGCTTCGGCACTGCTCTTTGCGGGATCATCCGCGTCGTAGGTGATCGAGGCGTCGAATTCTCCAAACGAACCGGGCACGGTCGTGAAGAAGTGCCTGATCTTGAACGTGACCCCGGAGTGGGCCGGGTCGGCCTGAAAAGTCCTGGGTGCCGCATGGGCGGTAGCCGCGAGGACGAACGAAAAGAGGGATGCGAGGAGGACGATACGTTTCATCTGATAGATTGTTGGATTTTCGGTTGAGAGTGCGAGTGAACCGTGCTGGAATGAGATTCGCTGATCCATTCTGTCAAATTCACTAATAGTTTAAGGTTTCCCCATGAGCGACCCGGCCCCCCACCTCTTCGAGTCCGTATCCCACGAAAAACGCTCTTTCGATCCCCCTCCCGAATTCGCCGCCCGCGCCCGGATCGGGTCGATGGACGATTACCGCGCCCTGTTCGAAGCCGCCGCTGAAGACCCCGAGGCCTACTGGGCTTCGGTGGCCTCGGAGTTGGACTGGTTCGAACCGTGGGAGACCGTGCTGGACGAGGCCGAAAAGCCGTTTTTTAAATGGTTTGTGGGCGGACGAACGAACCTCGCCCATAATTGCATCGACCGCCATCTGAAAGGTCCCGACCGCAACAAGGCGGCCCTGATCTGGGAGGGTGAGCCGGGAGACACGCGTGTTCTTACCTATTTCGATCTCTACCGTGAGACCAACCGCTTTGCCAATGCCCTCCGCAAACTCGGTATCGGCAAGGGGGACCGGGTGGCCCTGTATCTGCCGATGATTCCCGAGCTGGCCATCGCCACGCTCGCCTGCGCCCGGATCGGTGCCGTGCACACCGTTGTCTTCGCCGGGTTTTCTGCCAACTCCATCCGCGACCGTATCGTCGATTGCGGAGCCCGCTGTGTGATCACTGCGGACGGTGGCTGGCGGCGCGGGCAGATTCTCAACCTGAAGAATACGGTGGACGAGGCCGTGGAGGGCCTCGACTGCGTGAAGGACGTCATCGTGGTCAAACGTGGCCACGGGGACCCCTTCCCCTGTCGCATCCGGGAGGGGAGGGATCACTGGTACCACCGGTTGGTCCAGGACCAGCCCATCCACTGCGAGCCCGAGAAGCTGGATGCGGAAGATCTGCTGTTCCTGCTCTACACCAGCGGGACGACCGGCAAGCCCAAGGGGATTATTCATACCGTGGGCGGTTACATGGTCTATGTGTATCAGACTACCAAACACGTTTTCGACCTGCGTCCGGAGGATGTCTATTGGTGCACCGCCGACATCGGCTGGATCACGGGGCACAGTTACATACTGTACGGTCCGCTTTTGAACGGGGCCAGCGTTGTGATGTACGAAGGGGCACCCAATGCGCCGGACAACGGACGTTTCTGGGAGATCGTCGAAAAGTATGGTGTGACCATCTTCTACACCGCACCTACCGCCATCCGGGCCTTCATGAAGTGGGGGGACCAATGGCCCGGGGCCCGTGATCTCTCCTCGCTGCGCCTTCTCGGCACGGTCGGCGAGCCGATCAACCCCGAGGCCTGGATGTGGTATCGACGCGTGATCGGCGGTGACAGGTGTCCCATCGTGGATACCTGGTGGCAGACCGAGACGGGGGGCATCATGATTTCCCCGCTTCCGGGTGCCACGCCCACCAGACCCGGCAGTGCGACGCATCCGCTGCCCGGAATCGATGCGGTGGTCCTGAACGAGGAAGGGAAGGAAGACACCGCCGGTCTTCTCGCTGTGCGCAAGCCCTGGCCCGGTATCCTCCGCGGTATCTACGGTGATCCCCGGCGATTCAAGGACACCTACTGGTGCAAATGGGACGGCGCCTACTATTTTCCCGGCGACGGTGCACGGATCGACGACGACGGCAATTTCTGGATACTCGGGCGAGTGGACGACGTCGTCAACGTGTCCGGCCACCGTATCGGCACCGCCGAGCTGGAGAGCGTCTTTATCGAGCATCCCTCGGTAGCGGAGTCGGCGGTCATCGGCGTTCCCCATGAGATCAAGGGCCAGGGTCTGGTGGCCTTCGTGACCGTGCGGGAGAACGCCACCGCCAGCGAGCAGTTGGAGAAGGAATTGATGGATCTGGTGGTCAAGGACATCGGAAAATTCGCGGTGCCGGAAAAGATCGTCTTCTCGGCGGACCTCCCCAAGACCCGATCCGGCAAAATCATGCGCCGACTCCTGCGCGACATCGCCGAAGGAAAAGCCCTCGGCAACGTCACGACCCTCGCGGACCCCTCTGTGGTGGAGCAATTGAGGAAGAAATACCAGGAGGACGGCTGAAATAGTGGGCGGAGCGAGGATTTCTTCTTGCATTTCCGTCACAGTCCGTCTTTTGTCTCGGTTTCGTAACTTTGTTGCAGGGTGGAGCAGCCCGGTAGCTCGTCAGGCTCATAACCTGAAGGTCCCTGGTTCAAATCCAGGCCCTGCACCCAATTTACCGGTTGATTAAGAGCGACTTACGAATCCGTGAGTCGCTCATTTTCTTGATGCCCGGAAGAAACAGGTGTTCCGGGTTCGTTGGCACCTTAACGCGAACCCTGGCGAACTTTTACATCCGCAATGAAGTCCGAG
>CAYVUQ010000103.1:0-6391 GCA_964454915.1 uncultured Puniceicoccaceae bacterium | reverse complement strand
CGTCTCCGTGGTCCTGTTCGTCCGCAAGGCGGCCCGCCCTTCCCTGAACGAAATCGCCCTGGACGATCAGGGAAATCTTCTCGAACGCAAGCTCGGTCCCCGCCGACCGGAGATCGCAATCGTCCACGTGGAAGGCGATCTCTTCTTCGCCTCAAGCGACCTGTTTCTCGAGCAAATGCGCCATCTGGTCGGGCATCCCTCTCAGAAAGCAATCATTCTCCGGCTGCGCAACGCCCACCATCTCGACGCGAGTGCCGCCCTGACGATAGGCGACCTGATCCGCTTCGCGCGGAAGAGCGGGTGCGAGATGTTGGTCAGCGGTGCACATGAGGAGGTAGCCTCGATTTTCGAACGCTCCGGACTGATGGACCTGCTCGGGCGGGAAAACTTCTTCCGCTACTGCGTGGAGAATCCGAATCTTTCCACGCGCGACGCTCTCAAGCGCGCGCAGGAACTCACCGGAATCGAGTCCGCCGACATCACCATCTTCGCGGCGGAGAAGAAGTGATACCGGATTTGGCTTGATTTGGAATGGACGCTCTTCCCATTCGAGCTTGTCATCGGTCCCCGCCAGAGTTTTCATCCTCTCCCTCCACCCAAAGCTCCCGTAGTTCAACGGATAGAACAACGGCCTCCGGAGCCGTAGATCTGGGTTCGAATCCCGGCGGGAGCACCACACGCCATGGATCTCTCCGTCGTCATACCCGTTTACAACGAAAAAGAAACCCTGCACGCCATCGTCGAACGACTGCGCTCGGTCGAAAAGTTGCCGGTCCGCGAGATCATTCTGGTGGACGACTGCTCCACCGATGGAACGAGAGAGATGCTGGAAAAGGGCTTCGACGAACCGATCTTCAAGAAGCTTTTCCATCCTTCAAACACCGGTAAAGGAGCCGCCCTGCGAACCGGCTTCCGCGAGGCGCGGGGAGACATCGTGGCGGTCCAGGACGCCGATCTGGAATACGATCCGATGGAATTGCCCCGCCTCCTCAAGCCCATCACCGAGGGCAAGGCCGATGTGGTGTTCGGATCCCGTTTCCTCGGCATCGGTCCCCACCGGGTGGTCTTTTTCTGGCACATGGTGGCCAACCGCTTCCTGACCACGCTCAGCAACATGTTCACCAACATCAATCTTTCCGACATGGAGTGCTGCTACAAGGTCTTCCGCCGGGAGATTCTTTCACAGATCGAGATTGAGGAAAACCGCTTCGGAGTGGAACCGGAGTTAACCGCCAAAACCGCGAAGCTGGGCGTGCGTATCTACGAGGTCGGCATTTCCTACTACGGGCGCACTTATGCCGAGGGCAAAAAGATCGGCTGGCGCGACGGCGTCCGCGCCCTTTACGCCATTTTCAAGTACGGAGTCTTCCACCGCCCGAAAGGGACTGGAGGCGCGGGTCGGAATCGAACCGACGAATAGAGGATTTGCAGTCCCCGGCCTTACCACTTGGCTACCGCGCCGATGATGAAAGGGGGCGATTCCCTTCCATTTTCATGCGATTGACAAGAAAAAAGCCCGGCGTTTCCGCCGGGCTTTGCAAACATCGGGTCGCAACCCCTGTCAAAGCTCCACGCTCGACGGGAGAATGACCTGGTCGATGACGTGTATCACCCCGTTGCTCGCTTCGATGTCGGTCGCTGTAACGGTCGCTCCGTCAACGGTGACCGTACCATCGTCCACCGAAATCTCCACCGGTGACCCTTCGAGCGTGGCAACCGAGCCGGATTCCACGGAGGCCGACGGAACCTCGACCGGAAGGACGTGGTAGCTGAGAATGGAGACGAGAGTGTCCTTGTTCTCAGGCTTCAGAAGCATCTCAAGAGTGCCGTCAGGAAGGGCTTCAAATGCGGCGTTGGAGGGCGCGAACACGGTGATGTTGCTCGCCGACTGCAAGGTCTCGACGAGATCGGCGGCCTGAACCGCCGCGACCAGTGTCGAGAACTGCTCGGAGCCCATGGCGGTTTGCACGACGTCCATGCCAATCGGCGTGGCGGTCTTTTTGGCTTTGTCTCCACAACTGCCGCAGGTTCCCGCATAGGCGGCCGAGCCGAGAGCGATCAAGGAGGCGAGAGCGAGTATGGTTTTCTTCTTCATGTCTTTGTTTTCTGTTTTGGTTTTCTGGTGAAAGGCCTGAAATGAGAAAGTTGCCTTTCGAGCTGTCATCAGATGCGGATTTCCTTCGTTTTCAAGCAGGATGGTGCGGATTTTTTTCCTTTTTCGCGTCGGAAGCTCCGCCCTCTGTCAAAGGAGGTATTGCGGGACGGAAAACGAAAAACGGCTTCCCCGCCCCTTCTCGCTGCGCACTTCGAGGACACCACCCATTCTCTCAATCAGGCTTTGGCAGAGGATCAGGCCGACTCCGGCACCTTTTTCCTTGTTCGTGCCCAGGGTCGTTCGGCGGGATGCGGCGTCGAAAAGAGCCTTCACCTGCTCCTGCGTCATCCCCACACCACGGTCCTCCACCGAAACCACCCACTTCCCGTCGGACTCCTCGGCGACCAGCCGAACTGCCGATCCTGCGGGAGAAAACTTGACGGCGTTCGAAAGAAGATTTCTCAGCACCGTGGCGAAGGCATTGGGCAGGGTCCGGGCGGCGGCCCCGGCCGGAAACTCCACCTCCAGGGATATCTTCTTTTTCTCGAAGAGCGGGAGAAGCAGGGACCGGACCGAGTCCACCATGTCGCGCATGGAAAAGATTTCCGCCTGCTCCCCGCCTCCACCGACTTCGGTCCGCGCCCAGACCAAAGCATCCTCGAAAAAGGCAACCAGACGCCGGGAGGAATCGTGTGCAGTGCGCACCATATCGACCAGATCATCTTTCGAAAGAGCATCGGCTTCCGACGAACACTCCTGCAAGAGACCGTCCAATCCCCCGAGAGGAGCCCGAACGTCATGCGAAAGAATCGAGAGAAAGCGCTGCTGCGTTTCGATGACCCGCGAAAGCTCCGCGTTGGCCAGACGCAGATCATCGCGGGCGAACTTCAGCGAAATCTGGCTGCTCACCCGGGCAAGAACCTCCGGAAGCTGGATCGGTTTGGTGATATAGTCCACGCCACCGACCGAGAATCCCTCGAGGATATCGTCATTCTGGGACTTGGCTGTGACAAAGATCACCTCCAGATTCGGAGCGAAGTCCGCCGCCTTCAAGCGGCGGCACACCTCGAAGCCATCCATTCCGGGCATCATCACGTCCAGAAGAACGAGATCCGGCGGAGACTCCCGGATGATATCCAGTGCCTCCTGGCCGGAACCGGCCAGGGCGACGTCATAGCCATTTTTAAAGAGGGCGTTCCCGAGCAGCTGCAGGTTTCGCGGTTGGTCGTCCACCAGGAGGACGACCGGTTTCCTGCCTTCAATTTGCTTCGCACTCACGAATGCGCCTCCTCCGGAAGGATTGACCCAATCCGGTCGATCAAGGCCGGAAACCGATCAAGGGCATCCCTGAGTTTTTCCACGTCGAATACGGCAATCAACCGGGTCAGTTCGTCGGCGTACTCCTCCAGCGGAAAGCATCCTGACTCCCGTGCGACGTCCTTCAACTCTCCGGCCACCTGCTCGATCGGGGCAATCTGGAATCTTTTGCGCAAGGCTTCCCAGCGGGGAAGGAAATCGTCGCGTAACCGCCGTTCCAAAGCCTTCCTCTCTTCAAGAGCCATGCCGTCGTTTTTCGGTGGGGATTCTGCTGTTTCTTCCCGGGGTGATCCTTCCTGCACAACCGAAGTTTCGCTGACGGGCCGCAGGAACGCTTCAAGCACGCCGTCGAAGGATTTCCGGGCCACAGGTTTTGCGAGAATGCCACGGCAGCCAGCCCGCGCCGCGATTTTCTCCGCCTTGGAGAGGTCCAATGCGGTGCAGGCGACCAAAGGAACATCCGCGTAGCCCGGGAGCCCCTTCAACCGCGTAGCCGTTTCCTCTCCGGACAATCCCGGCATCAACAAATCCAGGAAAACGATGTCGGCGCGGAAACGCAAAGCCATATCCAAACAGTCCGAGCCGCTTGATGCTTCCAGCACCTCGATTCCCTTTGATCTCAGCAAGGCACTGAGAACCCGTCGGTTCAACGGGTTGTCATCGACAACCAACGCGCGGCACCCCAGGAACATCCGCATGGCCGACTCGTCGGCGTCCTTCCCCGAATCCTTCTCCGCGGGAGTTGCAGTGATCGCGTCCAATCCAGGCAGGTCCGCCACGAAACTACTGCCTTCACCCGGCACACTGCTCAGCGAAAGGGTGCCCCCCATCATGCTCACGAGACGCGAAGTGATGGAGAGACCCAAACCCGTCCCCCCGTATATCTGCTGATTCTGCCCACGTGACTGCTCAAACGGCTTGAAAATGTTTTCCTGGTCCTCTTTCGAGATACCGACCCCCGTATCAACAACCTCGATACGGAGATCAACCTTGCCCGGTGAGTCGCTTCGCGTCCCGGACGATATGACAATTTCGACCTTTCCCTGGTGGGTGAATTTGACGGCGTTTCCGAGGAGGTTGAAAATGATCTGGCGCAGGCGCGACTCGTCGATGACCAACATCTCGGGGACATCCTCACCGACGCTGACTGCGAGATCGATGCCCTTGTCCTGGCAGCGCACCTGGAAGATATTGCCCATCTCGTGAACCAGATCACGGACCGTCACAGGCTCGTAGTGCAGCGACATCTTTCCCGCCTCGATCTTGGAGAGGTCCAAAAGATCGTTGATCAGGGCGAGGAGGGTTTTTCCGCTGGAACGAATCGCTCCGAGAAATTCCAGAAGCGTCGGATCGGCAATCTCGGCCTCCATCAACTCCGAAAAGCCGAGAATCGCGTTCATCGGGGTTCGTATCTCATGAGACATGTTGGCAAGAAACTCGGTTTTCGAGCGATTCGCCCGGGAAGCCTCGTCCGCCATTTCCTCCGCGTGCCGGATGGCTTCCTCCAAATCCTCGTTGGTCTTTTCGGCCTCGTTCTTCGCCTCGATCAGATCGCGTTGCAGCCGGACCGTCTCCACCAGACCGGCCAGCCCCGACCCGACAATCTCCAGAAGTGAAACGTCGCCGACCGTCCACTCGCGGCGTTCTTCGTGCATCTCGGCTCCCATCACCCCCCACCATACGTCCCTCAGGCGGATCGGCACCAAAAGGAGAGAACGCACACCTCGCTCATTCATAAACCGGGCGACCTCCTCCGAAGCATCGTCACGGACCACAGCAACGCTCCGGGCCTGTCTGAGCTGATCCGCCCACTCGACAAGCTCGATGCTCCCGCCCTCACCGCCCTGAGCGTCCAGGGCCACCGAAACTTCGCTTTCCTGTTCCCAGCAGGAAATCCGATTCGTCCGGACGCTTTCTCCAGGCCTGTCTGTTCCGACCCGCTCCGAAACGCAGATGCGGTCCGCGTCGAAAACCGACGCCACCAGACGCACCGCCTCGCGGATACCGCCTTCGACGTCGGACGCCGTGATCAGCTCCACCAGAGCCCTGGAGGCGATCCGCAATCGTTTGTCACGGCGTTCCAAAGCCTTCGCGGCTTCCTCGCGCCGACCGGAGTTCCGAACCACGCAGAAAAGGGCATCCGCCTCAGCCCATCTCCCCGAGGTGATCTGAACCTCCACCGCCACAGGAACACCGTTCTTTTTGAGAAAACGGGCTGCCGCCAACGGTAGATTTCCAGTAGCCAGATCCGAAAAGCTCTCACGGGCCAGGTCGCGCTCGTCCTCGGGGACGAGATTCATCAAACAGGAGCCGGTTAATTCCTCCCGGCCATGACCGAGTTCCTCGCCGACGACATCGTTCGCGTACACGACCCGGTATTCGGGATCCAGGATGAAGATCATCTCATCAATCGAGTTGATCAGGGTGCTGAGGTTGCGCTGCCCGGCCCGGTAATAGGACTCCGATTCGATCCTGTTCAACGCACCCTGCGCCTGGATTTCCAATTGCTCAATGGCTTCAATCACCACCCCCGGTGCAAAAAAGCGGCCGCGTGCCCCGACCCAGACCACAGCAGCCACCCAGGCACTCCGAATGATTCGCAACTCGGTCACTGAGAGATTCTCGCCCACCGGGCCTCCGGCTACATCCGACAAGTCGGATTCCTCGAGATAAAAGATACGGTCCCGCCCTACTTCCCTTTCCAACTCGGAAAGACCGGTCAGGCCCGGCGGGAGGTTTCGCGCGAAGATCCTCTTCATGGCTCCCGCCTCCCCTTTCCTCTGAAAGACAGCCGCAAATTCAAACCCCGGCAGCCGAGCCAGGCCCTCCGCCAGGGCTCTCAGGGTCCCCTCGGGTGTATAGACCTCGCCGAACCGGACCGCCACCTCTTTTTCAATCTCAAGAACCATCTCGGCGGTCTTCTGTTGATCGATCACGGAATCGGCCCCGGCAAACCGCAACGCCTGCCCATCGCCTCCC
>CAYVUQ010000102.1:0-6433 GCA_964454915.1 uncultured Puniceicoccaceae bacterium | reverse complement strand
GTGCAGGGTGCTGAGCACCACGTGCCCGGTCAGCGAGGCCTGCACCGCGATCTGCGCGGTCTCGAGGTCGCGGATTTCCCCGACCATGATCTTGTCCGGGTCCTGCCGGAGGAAGGAGCGCAGTGCCCGTGCGAAATCGAGGCCGACCTGGTGGTTGACCGCCACCTGCATGATCCCGTCGATCTCGTACTCAATGGGGTCCTCGGCGGTGAGAATCTTGGTCTCAATCTTGTTGATCTCCCGCAGGGCACTGTAGAGGGTGGTCGTCTTGCCACTGCCGGTCGGTCCGGTGACGATGAAAATCCCGTTGGGCAAGCGCACCACGCGGCGGATGTTTTCCAGCACATCGTCGGGCATGGAGAGCGATTCGAGGTCGAGATTGACCACGGACTTGTCCAGAACGCGGAGCACCACGCTCTCCCCGAACTGGGTGGGAAGCGTGGAAACACGCAAATCGACCGGTCGGCCGGCGATGGTCATCTTGATGCGCCCGTCCTGCGGAATCCGCTTCTCGGCGATATTGAGGTTGGCAACGACCTTGATGCGGGAAATGACCGGCACGGCCAGTTTCTTTGGCGGGGGCGACATCTCGTAGAGGGCACCGTCGATCCTGTAGCGGATGCGGAACTGATCCTCGAACGGCTCGAAGTGGATGTCCGAGGCTTTGTCCTTGATCGCCTGCTGGAGAACCAGATTCACGAACCGGATGATCGGAGTCTGGTTGGCCAGCTGGTTCAGGTCGTCATCGGAGATGTCGTCGTCGAAGTCTTCGAGTGAATCCTCATCCAACTCCCCGAGAAGGTCGTCGATGGAAGCGTCTCCCTGACCATACGTCTCGTAGAGAAGTTCCTCGATGCGCGACGGGTCGCCCACCACGAGGTTGATGTCCTTGTTCAGGGTAAAGGTGAGGTCATCGACGATGCTGAAATTAAGGGGATCGATCGCCAGAAGATCGACCGAAGTGTCGTCGAAGCGGACCGGAACCACCCCGTACATACGGGCGAGGTTGGGCCGCACCTGCCTGGCCACCTCGTCCTCCACGAGTTTGGGAACTTCCTCGACGAACTGGTGGCCGAGATAGTCGGCGAGGTTTTCGAGAATCTGGGCCTCGGTGAGGTATTCGGAATCGATCAGGACCTGGGCGAGAGCCTTGCCCGTCCCGTGCGTCTCGTCAAATGCGGCCTGGAGCTGCTCCTGGGGAACGAGTTTACGCTCTTTGAGCAGATCGAAAATGGTGTCGTTGTGGTCTTCGAACATGGGTCAGATTGAAACGTTGAATCCGGATTCCGTGAGCTTCTCCCGCATGGTATCCGGCTTTTGCGCCTTGCGGAGTGCTTCGGCGGGCTCGATCTTGCCCTCGTTGACCAGTGCCCGCAGATGGACGTCGAGGGAGATCATGCCCAGCCGCCCGCCGGTCTGGATGTCGGAATCGATGCGGAAAGTCTTGTTCTCCCGGATCTGCTGGGCGATGGAAGTCGTTGTGACCATCACTTCGAGCCCGGCGACCCGCCCGCCGCCGATCTTCGCACAGAGAACCTGGGAGATAACGGCCACGATGGAAGAGGACAATTGGGTGCGGATCTGCTCCTTGGTAGAAGCCGGGAAGGCATCGATGATCCGGTCCACGGTGCGCGCCGCACCGGTCGTGTGGAGTGTCCCGAAAACCAGATGGCCGGTCTCCGCGGCCGTGACGGCCGTCTGGATGGTGTCGAGGTCGCGCATTTCACCGACAAGAATGATGTCGGGGTCCTGCCGCAGCGCAGCCCGGATGGCGTCGCCGAAATTTCCCACGTCGAAACCGATTTCCCGCTGCGTGATCAGGCAGTTCTCATGCGTGTGGAAATACTCGATCGGATCCTCGATCGTGACGACATGACCGCCACGGTGGTGGTTGATCCAGTCGATCATCGACGCGAGGGTCGTCGATTTCCCCGACCCGGTAGGGCCCGTGACCAGGATCAGGCCCCTCGGGCGGCTGAGAAGCTCGATCACCTGGCGCGGGATACCGATCTCCTCGAGCGTAAGGATGTGGGAGGGAATCAACCTGAGCACGATTCCGATGTGCCCGCGCGCCCGGAAAACGTTCACGCGGAACCGGCATTCTTCCTTGTAGGCAAAGCCGAAGTCGGCCTGCCCATGTGTCTTGAGACGCTGCTGGATATCGTCGGACGCAATCGCAAGAGCAAGTTCCTCGGTGTCTTCGGCGGTCAGATTGGGGCCGTCCACGGGGACCATGGTGCCGGACACCCGGATCGTCGGCGGGCGCCCCACATGGACATGCAGGTCCGACGCGCCTTCCGAGACGGTCAGCTCCAGCAGATCATCCAGTTCGTAAGCCATGGCCTAATCGGCGACCGCCACCGTGCTCTTGAGCACCTCTTCACAGGTCGTCATTCCCGCCGTGATCTTGCGCACCCCGTCTTCCCGCATGGTGCGCATCCCGAGATCCCGTGCCTTTCTGCGAAGATCGACGAGGGTCCGCTCTTCGTAGATCATCTGCGAGATCTCGTCGTTGACGGTGAAAAGCTCGAACACGCCGAACCGGCCGCGGTAGCCGGTCCCGGAGCAGGTCGCACAACCCTCACCCCTCATGAAGTTTGCGTCCCCGGTGTCTTCCGAACGGATGCCCACGGCGTCCAGCTCGCGCTTCTCCGGCATGTACTCGGTCTTGCAGCGCGGGCACACCCGGCGGACGAGCCTTTGTGCCATGGCGGCCCGCAGCGACGCCGAGACGAGGAAAGGTTTGACCCCGATATCGACCAACCGGGTGATCGCGCTGGGAGCGTCGTTGGTGTGCAGGGTGCTGAAGACCATGTGGCCCGTCAGGGAGGCGTTGATCGCGATCTCGGCAGTCTCCTTGTCGCGGATTTCGCCGACCATGATGATGTTCGGTGCCTGCCGGAGCATCGAACGCAGGGCGGCCGAGAAATCCATTCCCACCTCGCGGCGGACCTGGACCTGATTGATCCCGACCATCTCGTACTCGACCGGGTCCTCCACGGTGATGATCTTCCGGTCGGGCTGGTTGATGTAGTTCAGTGCCGAATACAGGGTAGTCGATTTCCCCGACCCGGTCGGACCGGTCACGAGGAAGACGCCGTCGGGCATGGCGATGATCCGCTCGAAGACGGCCTGGTCGTCGGAGAAAAAGCCCAGCTCGGGAAGGCCCAGCCTCAGGCCCTCCTTGTCGAGGATACGCATGACGATGCTCTCCCCGAAAGCGGTCGGCAGGGAGGACACCCGCAGGTCGATGTCCTTGCCGCCGGTTTTGGCGGAGATTCGTCCGTCCTGCGGCACGCGCTTTTCGGCGATACTGACGTTGGCCATCAGCTTGATCCGGGAGAGGATGGAGGGTTGCAGGCGCTTGGGCGGTCCCTCGACTTCGTGCAGAACCCCATCGATGCGGTAGCGGACGCGGAACTGCTTCTCCAGCGGCTCGAGGTGGATGTCCGAAGCCCGCCTTTTGATGGCCTCGGAGATCACCATCTGAACATAGCGGATGATGGGACCGTCGTCCCCTCCGGCCTCCAGCCCCTCGATGGACACGCCGCCCTCCCCCATGTGTCGGCCGGCATCATCCTCCTCGTCCGACAGGGAAGAGATGAAGGATGCCATCTCGGAGGTGTCCTCCTCACCATAATTGGCACGGATAGCGTCTTCGATACCCTTGCGCGTCGCGATGAACGGCGTGACGGTCTTGCGGAGGTATTGGGCGATATTGTCGGTGACATCGACATCCAGCGGATCGCTGATCGCCAGCTTGACCTCGGACTCGTCGATTTCCAATGGAAACACGGTGTAGCGTCGGGCCAGCGAGGCGGGCAACTTTTTCAGCGTTTCATCGTCCACCCGGGACTCGGAAAGATCGACCACCTCCATGTTGAAGGATTGGGCGAGCACTTCGGCTACCTGGTCATGGGTCACGTAGCCGCGCTCGATCAAGAGGTCGAGGGCCAGGGAACTCTCGTCCCGCGCCTCCTCTTCTTCCGCCACATCCGACTCGCGGACCTCGGACAAGGCGGCGTCGATATCGCTTTCAGTGATGATTTCCCGCTCGGCGAGAAGTTCCAGAACATAGTCGTCGGCTGAGGTCACGGTCAATCAAGGGGGGTCAACAGGGAGTGGATCATAGGGAAAGAGGGCTAAAAGGGCAATCGGACGAAACGTAAAATCATCGGATTATGCCCCTCAGGTCAACCCCTCGCTTGGGGAATCTGACGCTCACCGCCCGATGGTCATCAGGAACTCGGCATTGCTGCGGGTCTTCTTGAGACGCTGGATGAGCATTTCCATCGCCTCCACCGGCGGAACGCCCTTTGTGGCACGGCGCAGGGAATAGACCTTCTGCATCTCGTCGGGGTGGTACAGCAGCTCTTCCTTGCGGGTGCCGCTGCGGTCCATGGCCAGTGCGGGGAACACCCGCTTGTCCACCAGACCGCGGTCGAGGTGCAGTTCCATGTTTCCGGTTCCCTTGAACTCCTCGAAGATCACCTCGTCCATCTTGCTGCCGGTTTCCACGAGCGCGGTCCCCATGATGGTCAGGCTGCCACCCTCCTCGATGTTGCGGGCCGACCCGAAGAAGCGCTTGGGTTTCTGGAGGGCGTTGGCCTCGACCCCGCCGGAGAGAATCTTGCCGCTGTTCGGCATCAGGGTGTTGTAGGCGCGCGCCAAACGGGTGATCGAATCGAGCAGGATCACGACGTCGCGACCGACCTCGACCATCCGCCGGGCCTTTTCGATGACCATCTCCGCCGCGTGCACATGGCTGCCCGCAGACTCGTCGAAGGTCGAGCTGATCACCTCTCCTTTCACCCTCCGACGGAAATCGGTGACCTCCTCCGGGCGCTCGTCGATGAGAAGGACAATCAGATGGGCATCGGGGTAATTCAGCTGCACCGAATGGGCGATGCCCTGCAACAGCACGGTTTTCCCGGTGCGGGGCGGTGCCACAATCAGACCGCGCTGCCCGAACCCGATCGGCGTAATCAGGTCCACCACCCGCATCGAGAGGTTGTTCTCCGGTGCCTCGTCGGAGTTTTCCAGAAGAATGCGGTCGAGCGGATAGTACGGCACCAGCTCGGTGAAGGGCGTCACTTTCTCCAATTCGGTCGCCTGCCGTCCCATCACCGAACACAGTTTCAGTGCCAGCGGGCAGGATTCCCCCTCGCGGGGTGCCTGCACGAGGACCTCGACCGTATGGCCGCGCTGCAGCCCATTATGGTCGATCAGTGCTTCGCTGACGAAGGGGCACAGCGACTTCACGCGGTAACTGTCCGATCCGAAAACCACCATCCCGAAGCCGTCGTCGAAAATCTCCAGGCATCCCTCGACCAAAACGGGCGTGCGGGACTCTTCGAAGTGTTTCAGCATCTCCCGCAGGATGAGCGGACGGGAGGGCGCGTTTTCCAGATTCAGATGCAACCGTCTCCCCCGGTCCCGCAGTTCCTGCAAGGGCAGGTCGTAAAGATCGTTGAAACGCACCGGAGGATGTGCGCCGTCGAAGAGCTTGTCGAACGACTCGTCGAGCGCACCGACGTCCTGGACCAGCTCGTCCTCGGCGAGCTGGCCGATCTCCAGCCACGGGTCCACTTCCACCGGAACACCCGCCGCGTCGAACGGGGAAAACCGCCGGGGCCCGCCACCCCCCGAACCGCCACCCCGGTCGTTCCGTCCCTTGTTACGCTTCTTCTTCTTGCGGTTCTGCTGCCGGTTTCCGCCCTGGCCACCCCCGGGGTTGTGCTGAATCCGCTCGCGGCCCGGGCCCTCGCCGCGGGATTCCCCGCCGCGATTCCGTTCGGGGGAAGAGCCACCGCCGGACGATTCAGCACCCGATTCCGCAACGGTGTCGGCACGGCCGTCTTCCGCTCTTGCGGGGGGCGGGGACGCCACCTCCACCGGGGCGGGTGCCGGGGTATCCGCCGCCCCGGAAGACTTTTCGTCGGTCGAAAACGCGGCGGGGGTGTCCTCTTTCTTTACCGCCTTTTTGCGGGCCGTTTTCCGTGCCTTCTTGCGGGCAGGGGCGGGTTCGCCGGGGACGTCTTCGACGATCTTCGGTTCCTGATCGGATGATTCTTCGCTCATATTCTGGGGGGGATGCCACCGCGCAGACGGCGGGACAAACGGATGACTTGCTGTTCGAGGAATGCGATGGTTCCACTGTTGGAGATCACGAAATCCGCCTGTTTGATTTTTTCTTCGGCGGACCATTGCCGGTTCTTCCGCGCCTCGATATCCTCGGCGGAAAGGCCCCGCCCGACCAGGCGCTCGGTCTGAAGGGGAGCCGGACACACGACACAAACCACAAAATCGAAGCGGGAAGCAAGGTTTTTCTCAAACAACAGGGGAATCTCCACCACAACGTCCATCCCGGCGTCCTCGGCCACCAGGTCCTCCCACTTCTTTCGGACGCGCGGGTGGAGGAGCGACTCCAGCC
>CAYVUQ010000101.1:0-6433 GCA_964454915.1 uncultured Puniceicoccaceae bacterium | reverse complement strand
TCCAGTTGCACGGATACGCCTATCAGGCGGCAGTTTCCGGCGAGTGCCTAGTCGTTCGAGTTGTCCACGATCTCAAACTCACAGTGATGCAAACCCCGTTCGTTGGTGTCGCCGATGTACATGTCGGGGCGTTTGCGCACCCCCTCCAGACCTTCAAGTTTCTGGATTTTCGAAGCGTCGTAGGTATCGTTGCCTTTCTTTTGCGGAGCGGAATCGGAATCGGCCATTGGGCGTAGGTATGCTGAGTGGTTCTTCTGTGAGCGGGATTAAACCTTTCATTGAAACCGAACCGGAGGTCCGTGACAACCTCGGAATCGCCTGAAAACTCCTCGAAAAGGCTCCAAATGTTGCCGAACCCCTAGTTTTCGGGATCGTCTGCCGCTTTCACTGCCGCAGTCTGTTTCTCGCGGAAGGCCCGCAGGCGTTCCCGTACCGCCGTATCGCTGAGGCCGATCACAGCCGCCGCCGACAGGGCCGCGTTGACCGCTCCCGACGGGCCGATGGCGAGGGTGGGGACGGGGATGCCCGCCGGCATCTGCACGATGGAAAGGAGCGAATCCATTCCACTGAGGGCCTTGGACCGCACCGGCACCCCGAAGACCGGCACCAGCGTCATCGAAGCAAGCATTCCCGGCAGGTGCGCCGCTCCCCCGGCTCCGGCGATGATGGTTTGGAGTCCGCGTTCCTCGGCGGTTTTGGCGTACTCGTAGAGGCGGTCTGGTGTGCGGTGGGCACTGACGACCCGAGTCTCGCAGGACACGCCCAGTTCACGCAACGTCCGCGCTGCGCCCTCCATGGTCTCCCAGTCGGATCGGCTGCCCATGACGATCCCGACGACCGGGGAGGATGATGGGGAGACTTCTTCCATGGGAGGAGCATCGCCCGTGACCGATCACAAGTCGAGTGCGGAGTGCAGTGCGAGCGACCTCAAAAAGACAAGAAAAAATAAGTCAGTCAAAAAAAATCACAGCAGTGGGACACATTTGTCACACTCCAGCAAGCAAAATTATGTCTGACTTTTTATCTGGTTCATCGTATTCATTCCGATGTGGAGCGGACCCGGCTCCTTGCTCTTGCCATGCCGCAGCCTATGGCGTTGAAGAACCTTGCGAATGCCCTCTCGCGTCGAGATTCCCTTTGATGATGAATGCACCCGTTGTCGATTCCGCTGAGCAACCGTTCGGAGAACTCCTCCGTATCGCTTTGGTCATCGACCTTTTCCCGCCAATCGTGGGGGGGGCGGAAACCCATGCCCGGGACCTGGCGGTGGCACTCGGGGCGAAGGGGGTACGAGTGACGGTGTTGACCCGTCTGGCCCGCCGGGGTTTGTCCCCAAAGGAATCGTTGGCTCCCGGGGTCGAGGTGGTGCGGATCGGTTCGCCGGGCAGTCCACGGTGGGGGAAATACGGTTTCGTTCCGGCATTGAGGCGCGAGTGGAAGAAACGGGAAGGGGAGTTCGATATCGTTTGCCTGTGCGGGTTTCGGGTGCTCGGTTGGCCCCTGGCCGGACTGACGGCGCACTCGGGCGTGCCGTTGGTTCTCCGGGCCGAGGTCTGCGGGGAGATGTCGGGCGGGTTTATATGGGAACGTCCCGGACGCGGGACCAGCCCGTGTCTGCGCACGGTTTTTTTGCCCTTGGTCCGTTTGCGCAACCGGCGACTGATTCGTCACGGGCGGTTTCTGGCCATCTCCTCCGTGGTGGCGGAGGAGTATCGCGCGGCAGGTGTGCCGGAAAGTCGGATACGGACCATGCCCAACGGAATCGATGTGGAGCGCTTCCGCCCGCCGGGTCCCAACGAGAAGGAGGCACTGCGGGAGGAGTTCGGTTTCGGAACGGACCCGGTCTTCCTGTATTCCGGCAAGCTGAACCGCGGCAAGGGACTCCACTACCTGCTGTCCGCATGGCGGGAGTTTAGCGGTTCCGGGCAGTCGGGTTTGTTGGTGTTGGTAGGTTCGGGTGGGGGGCAGTATCTTTCCGAGGAGGAGGACCTGCGCCGTCGTGTGGCCGGGGAGGGACTGGCGGAGAGCGTGCGCTTCACCGGTTACCGGGACGACGTGGAGCGGTGGCTGCGGGCTGCGGATGTGTTTGTCTTCCCGTCCGAGGCGGAGTCCTTCGGTCTGGCACCGCTGGAGGCCAATGCTTCGGGCCTTCCGGTCGTGGCCACAGGTGCTGGTGCTCTGGCCGAGACGGTGCCGGACGGGGTGGGCGGATTGCGCGTGCCCGTCGGTGATCCGGCAGCACTGGCGGCGGCCATGGTCCGGCTGGCGGAGACGCCCGCCCTGCGCGATTCGCTGGGGGCGGCGGGGCGGGCCCGTGTCCTGCGGGAGTATTCGTTTGAAGCGGTGGCGGAGCGCACCCTGGCCTGGTTTGCTGATCTGGCGGGTAAAGGAGGGAAGGGCTGATGGCGGAGGAGGGTCCGGATCCGGGCGATTTGAAAACGGTGGCGGGCCAGAGCCTGTGGAATCTGGCTGGTCTGACCATCCCGCTTCTTCTGGCTCTGGTGTCGATTCCGTTACTGGTGGAGCATCTGGGAAAGGAACGTTTCGGGGTTCTCGGGATTGTCGGGCTGGTGATCGGCTACATGAGTGTCTTCGACCTGGGGCTGGGCCAGGCGCAGGCCTACTTCATCGCCGACCGGCGGGGTCGCGGGCGGGAGGATGAGGCACCGGTGGTTTTCTGGACCGGGATTTCGCTTATCTTCCTGCTCAGCCTGGTGTTTGGCATATTGGTGTTCGCTCTGGGCGGATGGTTTGCCCGCGATGTTCTGGAGGTCGGTTCTGCGCTCGAGGGCGAGGTTGTCGCGGCCTTCCGGGTGGTCCCTTTCGTCGTGCCGCTGGTCATGCTGGCTCCTTGTTTGATCGCGACTCTCGAGGCGTACCAGGAATTCCGTTTAATCAATCTCGTCCGGATCCCGACCGGTGCCTCGTATTTTCTGGCTCCGCTGGCGGTGCTGCCCTTCACCAATTCGCTGGTGGCGGTGGTCCTGGCACTGGGAGTGGGGCGGCTGCTCGAAGTGGCGGTCTTTTTTTTCTTCTGCCGGAGGAGGGTGGGCGGGGGAATCGTTCCCCGACCGAGCCCCCTCTACGCCCGGCAAATGTTCGGCTTCGGCGGGTGGATGACGGTGACGAATATTGTGCAGCCCGCCATGATTCACGGGGATCGTTTTTTTCTCGGAGGGATGAAGGGCCTGGTGGCGGTGGCCTACTACGTGACCCCGGCCGAGCTGATCGTGCGGTTGCTGGTCGTGCCACGTTCCCTGGTGACCGTTCTTTTCCCTAACCTGACCATGCGGTTCGCGGGTGACCGACGGGGGGTGGCGGACTTGTACGCGCAGTGCATGTTTCTGTTGCTGTTCCTGCTTTCGGTTGGCGCACTTCTGTTGATTGTATTCGGCCCATGGGCGTTGGGGCTGTGGCTTGGTGATGATTTCCGGCAGAACAGCGGACCAGTGTTGCGCTGGCTGTCGGTGGGAATCGTGGCACTGAGTCTCGCCTATGTCCCGCAGTTCCTGATCCAGGCGTCGGGCAAGCCCTCGCACACCGGTCTGGCGCACCTGTGCGAGCTGCCGGTTTACGTGTTGCTTGCCTGGTTTGGCATCCAGTGGGGCGGGGTAGTCGGTGCGGCGGTGGCGTGGACGGCGCGCGGGTTGATCGACCTTTGCCTGATGCTCGTGCTTGCGCGCCGGAGGATGCCGGATGCCGCAGGGATGACCGCGCGGCTTGTTCCCGCGGTCGCGGCGGCGGTGGTTGTGTTGTGCGGGGCGACCTTCCTGCCCGATTCGGCTGTGGGCATGGGTGCGGGAGCGATGCTCATCCTCGTTGCCGTTACGGCGGGGTGGTGCGTCCTGCTCGGACCGGCCGAAAAAGAGTTGCTTCTCGGGACCGCGACCCGCCTGCTGGGACGGCGATGATCCGGGTTTTGCATGTGATCGACAAACTGAGCGTGGACGGGTCGGGTATCCACGGCATCGCCCGGGCACTGGAGTGGTGGGCCGCTCGTTTGGACCGGCGGAGGGTGTCTCTGCGGATTCTGAGTCTGCGCGGGAGGGAGGAGGACGCCGCGTGCTTTTTCGAAGAACGCGGCCTGGACCTGAGGTTCGTGCGGCTATCGAAGTTCGATCCGCGCACGCTCCCGGTGTTGTGCCGGGAGGCCCGAAATTTCCGGGCGGATGTACTTCATCTACACGGTTACGCGGCGGCGGACTTCGGGCGACCGGCCGCGCGGGTGATGGGGATTCCGAACATCGTCCACGAGCATGTGGTGTTCCCGGAGCAGCCTTCGTATCAGGTATGGGCGGATCGTTTGTTGGCCGGGATGACCGACGCCGCCATGGCGATCTCGCCGGCGGTGGAGGATTTTATGGTGGAGGGCCGGGCGGTTCCGCAGCGGTTGATCGAGACTTTCTTCTACGGGATTCCATTCGACGAGTTCGAGCCCCCCTCCCGCAACGAAATCGAGGCGGCACGGGCCGAGGCCGGTGCCGCACCGGGGGAACCGGTGGTTCTGACAGCGGGGCGGCTCGCCCCGCAGAAGGGCCTCGGGGTGTTGGCCGAGGCCTTTGCGGAGATCGCCCGGATGCGGCCCAACGCCCGCCTTGTGGTCGTCGGGGAGGGACCGGAGCGGGAGAATCTCCGGCGGCACCTCGAACAGCGGGGCATTGCCGATCGGGCATTTCTGGCGGGATTCCGGCGCGATGTCCGGCCCTGGATTGCTTTGGCTTCCGTGTTCGTGATCCCTTCCTTTTTCGAAGGCGGTCCCATCACGCTGTTCGAGGCCATGCGGCTCGGGCGGCCGATCATCTCGACGCCTGTGGGGCTGGTGCCGGTGGCGGTGCGCGACGGGCGGGAGGGGCGTCTGGTCCCTGTCGGCGACGCCCGGACCCTGGCGGGAGTGCTCGAAGAGGTGCTGGGCGATCCGGTGGCGGCGGAAGAAATGGGCAAACGGGCACGTGCGGCTTCGGAGCAGTGGGATGTGGCCCATGCGGTCGAGCGGTTGACGAAGGCTTACGAGCGGATTGTTCGTTGCTGGTAGGGAGTCGGGGCGGGGCGGTTGTCAGTCAATCACATCGACTTTCACCTCACCACCGTAGCCGGGCAAAAAGATCATCTTTTTGCCGCCAACCCGCCCTTCGAGCAGAAGCTCCTCCGCGCCGGGGGGAACCATCGCGATGTCTCCATCGAGCGGAATCCTCTCCACGAGCAGATCGTCGATGACGGATTCCATGCCGGGCTTTTCCTCGGCTTCGAATTCAATCCACGCCTCGATCGCAGAATTCTCCTCGTCATCTTTCGGGCTTCGGGCAAACGCAAGGAAGTCCCGCAGGTAAGGCCCGACATCGTCTTCCAACCATTGAAGAGTAGCCTTCCTCTGGGCCGCCATGCCACCATCCGCGCCACGCCGGGACTCCATATCCGCGATATCACGCTCCAAACGTCCGTTCAGATCCTCCAGCTGCGCGACCAGGGTATCCTCACGAATTTGACGCACCAGAGCCCCATATCGATCCCGGTAGGCAACCATTACCCCCTTGCTCCCTGAGGAAAAATAGCGGTTCGAAGGACGGATCGATGCGGACGCTTGCGAGGCCGAGGCGTGGGAAGTCGAACGCGAGGTTGAATACGAAACCCGAACGTCGTTCCCATCCGGGAAGACGCTTTTCCATTCCTCCACGGCGGCGGACCATGCCTCGGGGTCCGGGGGCGATGCAGATCGACTCTCAAGAACACCGGCAAACAGCCGGGATTGCTCTTTCAGATTTCCCCGAACTGCTCCCGGCAACCGCTTCACCACCAACACGAAGCGGTCCTGGTCGATCCACCGCTCCCACGCACCGACTGTCCAGACAGACTCCACTTTGGCGGGTTCCTTTTTCACCACCGGGGGTGGTGGCGGTGGGGGTGGTGGCTCTTCGCGGCTCTGTTCCCACCATTTCCAGCCCTGCAATCCGCCGAAGCCGACCAGGGCGAGTACCACGAGGATCACCACCGAGCGGACCAGGCCCCGGACGAATGAACGGGTTCGGTGTTTTCGCAGAATGGCTTCCGCCTCCCGGCGCGACATGAGCGGAATGCGGTCGCCTGGCACGAGACGGTGCCGGACCAGTTCGAGTCGCTGTTCCTTGGTGACGGTTTCTCCGATGGGAAGATGCCTGTGTTCCTGCGCCATGACGCTTCGATGCAACCGAACGGGAGGACCGCAGTCAAGGCCGCTGCTCCATAGAGGATCGTTCTTTTGGTAGAATCTGCTGTTCCCGTCGTGTATCGCGGATGTAGAGTGTCCATCAATGGAAGTCGGGGAGATGGACTGGATTCGGATCGGGCTGAACTTTTTCGGAGGGCTTGCCCTGTTTCTGCTCGGGATGGATCGGCTTTCCGGCGGGCTGCAAGGCCTTGCCGGTCGGTCCTTGCGCACCTTTCTGGAAAAAGCCACCCG
>CAYVUQ010000100.1:497-6481 GCA_964454915.1 uncultured Puniceicoccaceae bacterium | reverse complement strand
CAACGCTTTCACCGGAGACTTTTCGAAGTCCGCAAGGTTACGGGTGACGATCCATTCCATGCCTGAGGCTTCGGCGGCAGCGGCAACCATCGCATCCTCGAAGTCGCCAAAAGCAAGCGCCATGCTCCGCCGGGCAGTCTTATGGTCGAATGGAACGACTTCGCCGGTTGCGATGATATCCTGAGTAGCCGTAATGGCCCGTTTCGAGCCATGAGCTTGTGCCACAATGTAGTAAAAAGTCGCCAGCGAGTGAGGGGCAAAGCAGGGGAATTCACCGATCTCCCGAATCGCCGCCAGACAAGCAAAAGCGGATTTGGCGAAAGGCTTTCTGGCCAGCCCAATGTCGAGGAGAATATTCGTATCAAAAAGAGCCCGCATCCCTACCCCGTCCGGACATGTTTGCGCAGGATCGCAGCAGAGCGTGGGTCGGTTCCGAGCGACTCCAGCGAGGTCTCCGGCCCGAAGGCCAGGTCCCGCAACCGCTCCATCGCGGAATCAGGGTCCGTTTCGGTTGATCGCATCCGGTTTCGCATCGCCCGATACTCGGACTCAGGAATCAGAATGGTCGCATCCCGCCCACGTCGCTCCACGCGCACAGGCTCCACGCCCGCCCGATCCAATACCGAGCCGAAATGCGTCTTAAAGTAGGAGGCGGTGAAAGACTTCATACGCTATTCAAAATCGCTCGAAATGTTCGATTTGTCAATCGCACATTTCGAGCGATACAGCCTCTCTTATGCAATCGTTGAGGGTATGGGGAGGCGAAATGCCCTTTCCCATTTTGCCTTTCCCCGTAGAGAACTTGCGAAAGCAAGGTCTACCCTCCGGCTAACTCCGTCGGCACATCGCGTCCTTGGAGAAGAGTCAAACCACTGATCTACACTCACCTCCACTGATCCAAGAATGAAGAGAGGTCACCCGAACTCCTGTCGACCCACCATGTCCTCCCCAAAAGACACCCCACCAACGTTGCTCCCCGTTCGAGTCAACGGACCAACGCGTCGCTCCAAAGGAGTCCGAGGAACTCCTTGGCGGGGAGGACTTCGATTTCATCCCATTGGGAAGAGCGCTCGCCCAAGAAAACACCGTAGGTGCGGAGCGGTTTCTCTCCGAGAAATTTGCGCAAGCTTTTGAGGGAACGGTTAAACCGTTTGTCCCACCGCTCAGCCGATTTGATCTCCACGGCGATAAAACCTTCCCGAGTCTCCAGAAACAGATCGACCTCCGAGCCGTCGTGGGTTCGCCAGTAAGAGAGTGGATATCGCAACTTCCGATAGCCAAGATAGGCGCGGACTTCGTTCAGTATCCAAGTCTCCATGAGCGGACCCCGCTCCTCGTGGCTGGGCGGGTAGGCGATCCGTCCGGCCAGGGCGCGGGCTACCCCGCAATCGAATAGATAGAATTTTGGATGGGCCACCTGCTTTGTGGCACTCTTCAGTTTCCAGGGGCGAAGCCAGAACCCGAGAAGGGTATCCTCCAGAATGCCGAAATAATTCTGCACGGTCTGACGGGAAACTTCCGCGTCGCGGGCCAAGCTGGAGACATTGGTAACCTGTCCGTTCTGGCGGGCAGCGATTTCGAGGAAGCGGCTAAATCCCCCTATATTTCGGGTCAGTGCCTCTGCCCGGACTTCTTCCTGGAGATAGGTCTGGGCGTAGGCGATGAGAAAGCTGGCCGGGTCGGGAGAGGACAGGGCCAGCGGCAGAGAACCGCGCTCTAGTGCACCGGCACCCAAGGGTTCCCAGCCAGTCTCGCCAGTCGTAAGAGGGTACAGATTTTCGACCAGTGCCCGGCCCGCCAAAAGGTTGGATGCACCCCGCCGAAGCTTGCGGGCACTTGACCCCGAGAGAACAAAACGAAGTCCTTTCGACTCGATGAGCGCATGAACCTCATCCAGAAGAGCCGGAACTTTCTGGATCTCATCAATGACGATCCAAGCACCAGGAACCATTTTTCCCAGCTCGCGGGAAAGCAAGTGGGGATCGCGGAGTAGACGGAGTGATTCGGAGGTGTCGAGAAGATCGTAGAAACGTGCTTCCGGGAAATGCCTCCGAATCCAAGTCGACTTTCCGGTTCCACGGGGGCCAAAAAGAAAAAAAGAAGTCTCCGGCGGCTGCAATTGACGTGTAAACATAGATGGCTAATTTAACGCAATTTTGCTATCTTTCAATACAAATTTCTTATTTTTACGTTATTGGATGTGATTCGTGGATCACCCCACCCCTCAGAACCGATGGCTGACCGCAAGATCGACTTACTGAACCCTCGTCAATTAATTTTTACCTGGTTTATTTTGCTCGACGGCGGAAATGCCTCAGACCCCAGGGACGGAGAACCACACAGCCGCCCGAGTTCAATCGCCTTTGCGGCCAGGTCCTGATGGCAAACCTTTTAGCGTGAAAAGATTTTTGTTATTTTTAAAGTTGTAATTTAAAACAACACTATCACTTTTCGACCTTATGGCTTTCCCGAAGCATTCAGCCCTCATCAGACGAGAGATTGCGCCGCAACTGCAAGCGAGTGCCGAACAATATCCGATAGTCACCCTTTTAGGGCCGCGGCAGTCAGGCAAGACTACTTTGGTCAGGCAAACTTTTCCCGACTACGAATACTGTAACCTTGAGGATCTCGAGAACCGGTCTTTGGCCGCGACGGACCCCAAAGAGTTTCTCAAACGCCATAAACCGCCTCTACCCCTTTGAAATCAAGGCCGCCCGCACCTATCATCCCGACTATTTCCGCAATCTGGAAAAGTTCGGCACCTGGAATGAAAGAATCGAAGCGGGTTCCGTGATCTACGCGGGCGATCAATCCCAAACTGTGTCCAAATCCAGACTCCTGCCCTTTCCACAAACCGCCATGTATTTTTCAGAGAACCCGGAAACCGGATCACGCACGATTTAGCGGGATAGAGATTTCTCTCACAGAGATTTTGGTCGAGCTTTGCCTCACAGGCAGGAAAACGGTACGCCGATGATTTTGTCCGTGTAGAGTCGGGGGGCCAGGTCGTTGTTCATGACGATACCGAATCGGCAGCCACGTTCTTCGACGAAGTCTTTGAGTCCGCGCAAATCCCGCGCATCCACCCGATGCCCTCGCTTGATTTCGATCGGAACCAGACCGAAGAATCCTTCCAGGACCAAATCGACTTCAGCACCGCCGGAGGTCCGGTAGTAATAAGCGTCAAAACTTGCCCCAACGGCATTCAATTGGCGGATCCACTCCTCAACAACAACGCCTTCCCAGGAGCGACCCACCGCCGGGTGTCCCATCAAGGCCGCCAGGTCCGGAATCCGAAGCAGGTGATGCAGTAGACCCGAGTCCCGCAAATATCCGCGGGGAGCTTTGACAACGCGTTTCACCGCATTCCGCTCGTAGGCGGGCAGTCTGCGCCACAAGAATGTTCCGTGAGCAATCTCAAAATAATCACGTACCGTGGGCTGCGAGACTCCCAGCGCCCGTGCGGTCTCGGAATAGTTCATTACCTGACCCGACAACCCAGCCAGTAATTGGATGAACAACCGGAACTTCTGTCGATTCAAGCCGGGAAACAACTGGGCGACATCCCTCTGAAGGTAGGCACTCACATACTGTTCCGTCCAGATTCGACGGGAACGGGAACTCTGTTTCAACCAAGGTTCCGGATATCCGCCTCGAAACCAATAATCCGCGACTTTCTCCGCTGATCCCTCCGACTGAAGCCCAGCGATCAGAGCGCGCGGATCGTTCACTCCCGAGAGCAATCCGTTGACGAGAGGTCCAACCTCGCCCCGGGTCAGCTCGCACCAGGCAAAAGGGGACATTTCGATGATTCCCACACGGCCGGCCAAGGACTCCGAAACCGAGCGCAAAAGATCCGGTGAACTCGATCCCGTGATGACGAATCGTCCACGGCACCCCCGATCCGCATCGATCGCCACTCGCAGGGCGGGGAAAAGGGAAGGCAACAATTGCGACTCGTCGATCACGACCTGAGACGAATACAGGCGAAAAAAATGTTCCGGATCAGGTTCGATCACCGCACTATCCGCGACGCGCTCCATATCGAAGTATCGCCAATCCTTCCCCAGACAGTGGACGAGCGTGGTCTTGCCGCATTGGCGCGGCCCGATCACCGCCACACAGGGAAACTCCTCCAGATACTCACGGAGAAGGGATTCGTAGATTCGCCTCATTCGTGTAATTTCAAAATAAAACCTTTAAATTGCAAGGTTTAACAGCGTCCTTTTCCACTGATTTGAATTTTTTGTTCGAATCAGCTCAATGCGTCCGCCCTTGGCTTCCACCAGACGACTCAAGGCGGTTGGTGATTTCCGCCCCGGACTCGAGGCATTTCTGCGCCAAAGAGGCGATTTCCTCCAACTCATTCTTAAATGACTGGTTGATCTCCGACATTGCCATCGCCTTGCTCTGAAGCTCCAAGCTGGTGAGGACTTGCGCTGCTCCGTCGTGAAGATTGCGCCCGATTCTTCGTCGCTCGTTCGCGACGATTGTCCGGCATTCCTCACGAAGCATCTCCTCCCGGGTCATGTCTTCCACGGTCACCAGAAAATCCTTCGATCCGGCTAACGGCAGAACCGCTACGCTGTTGATACTCAAAAAGACCGCATCGCTCCGGTCGTTACCAAATTGGAGACGAATCGGAAACTCGCCGGGATCGCACTCGATGGTTCGCCTCAGGGCCACGAGCACTTCTTCCTTTCGCTCACCAAGGCAAGTCAAAAGGCGGCGACCTTCCGCGTTCATCTGCTCCAGACGTTCCCCCTCGAAGACGAATACGCAATCGGAAACCGCGTCGAAGAGATCCTGAATCTTTTGCTTCTCTTCCGCCATTCGACGGGTCGTATTTTCATTCGCCTCAACGGTCGATCTGAGCGTGTGAAAAATTCTTTCGCGCCAACCTCTCATCGTTCCAAACTCCCACTTCGCGTAAACAGCCAGCCATTCCCGGGAGAGGGTAACGTAGCACTCTCGAATCCGATCTTCTCACTTCTGCTGCGGATGCTCTTGAGTCCAATACCCGTTTCGGTGGCTGAATCCGGCGACAGCCCGACACCACCGTCCCGCACTTCAATGCGATTCTCCGAGAGAACAACATCCGCATGCTCCGACCCGGAATGCCGCCACGCATTCCTCAAGCATTCCTGAAGGATGAGATACAACTCGCCCCAATCAGACGATCTACCAAATTGCGGATATCCCTTCTCATGCAGTTCGACCGTGAACCCAAACGAATCCCGAAAGTCATTCTGCAAACGCTTCAAAGCCGAGGAAAACTCCTTTCCCTTCCGAGCCCTCGCAACCTGATCCAAATCTACGATTCCTTTCTCGACAAAATCTCTCGCCGCTCGATTCGCTCGAAGGATCCGGCCTTCCTGAAAAACGAAAACGCTGTTCGAGACAGCCAGAAAGGCCTTCTCCAACATGGCCGTGTGGCGAGCTAGTTCCCGTTGCTGTTCGACCAGATCAGCATTCGCTCTCTGGAGTTCGTAGCGGGTTTGTCCGTAGCAGCGGAGTGGATTGAAAGCCAACGCGGAATACCACGAACGGCGACCGTATTTGACATCGAACTCGGCCATGTGTGACGACACAGATAGATCGGTCACTGTGATTTCCAGTTTCTCCTGCGAACTTCCAGTGGTCATGAAACCGAAAAAGAAAAGCATGATATCTCTGTCGGACCGCATATTCTCCGAGAGGGACAGACGGATATGGAAGCTGGATCTTGCAATCTTCTCGTAGTCCAAAGTCGCGCCCCGCAAGGTCCGTGGAAGAATAAAATTCTTCGTGATCCAGCACATTTTTTCCCACGAAATAAAATGCCAATAGTAATGATCCAATCTGGTTCCGAAACAATCCTGCCGGAAACGGCCCGCAGCCTCTGCCAAGTCATAATCCCGTCCGGCACTTTCCAGCACCTTTATACGTTCCGTTAACAAAGACTACCGTGCCCGCATCAATCTCCGTCCCCGCCACTGCAGGAT
>CAYVUQ010000100.1:0-487 GCA_964454915.1 uncultured Puniceicoccaceae bacterium | reverse complement strand
CCAGTCCAGCGACGCCCATCTCTTGCTACAAATATCCGGATCCGGCAAAAGAGCTAATTGCTCCTCACGGGAGAGGCCGAAATACTCCCCGCACTCGATCGTCAGCCGCAGAAGAAATCCTGACACCTCGTTCGCCATTGGTATCTAAAGCAACAGGCGTTCCTCCATTCTTAAATCGCAATGACGGGCACAGACCGATAAATGTAAGCGAACCGCGCGAACCAGAACGCTGATTGAAACAATCACCCTACCGAAACTCAGAAATCGACCGAAGCGAATGCACCGAACGCAAAGGAATGAATGTTTTCGGCTTCGACCGTTCGACCCTCGTCTTCCCATTTCAAAGCAACTCCGCTTGGAGCCGCCAACCTCCCGCGAATCCATAGGTTCCGTTAACAAAGACTACCGTGCCCGCATCAATCTCTGTACCGGTCACTGCCGGATCGCCCGAAAACGTCTCCCCACCTGACGGAACGTAGAGAGCACC
>CAYVUQ010000099.1:0-6558 GCA_964454915.1 uncultured Puniceicoccaceae bacterium | reverse complement strand
GCTGGGAGGGGCATCTTTCCTCCAGTGCCCTCGCTACGGCAGTGGCCGCCGGTGCCCTTCTGGTCCGGTCCCGCGCGGACCGGGGCGGCGACGCACCCGCCGAGCCTGCCGCCCGGCGCGCACTTGGCTGGATCGCGGCCCACCAGAACGAAGACGGCGGCTGGGGCGACTCGCCGGAAAGTCCGAGCAATCTCGCCACGACACTGCTCGTTCTGGCTGCCTTCCGGGTGGGAGAACACGATGGCGAAGCCATGGACCGGGCGCGCGATTGGATGGAGCGGCGTTGCGGTGGAAATGATACGGCTTCCTGGCGGCGTGCCGTTCTCGAATTCTATGCGGAGGACCGAACGTTCTCGGTGCCCATTCTTTGTTTCTGCACTGCCTGTGGGTTGTTCGACGATTCCTCGGGCGACCCGTGGCGGGAGGTGCCACAACTGCCTTTCGAGCTGTCCCGCGCTCCGCATCGGTTTTTCCGCCTCCTGAAGTTGCAGGTGGTCAGCTATGCGCTCCCCGCTCTCATCGCGATCGGTCTGGCGCGGCATCGCAGGGCACCTGTGAGAGGCCCGCTGGGGTGGTTGCGCGATCTGGCTGCGGCACCGTCGTTGCGACTTCTCCAGCGGATACAGCCCTCTGGCGGCGGCTTCCTCGAAGCGGCACCGCTCACCGGTTTTGTACTTTTGTCCCTGGTGGAGGCGGGACTTCCCGGGCACCCTGTGTCGGACAAGGCACTCGGCTTCCTTCTTTCCAACCAGAGGGCCGACGGAAGTTGGCCTATCGACACCCATTTGGCCGGCTGGGTCACGAGTCTGGCCATCGACGCGCTCCCGGAATCTGCTCTGGAAGGAAGGCTTGCCGGGAAGTTACGCCGACTGCTGCTCGAACGTCAGTATCGGGAGGTCCACCCCTACACCCGGAGCGATCCGGGAGGCTGGAGTTGGACCCCCCGCGACGGCGGAGTGCCGGATGGAGACGACACCGCCGCCGCCCTGAAGGCCCTGCATCGGTTGGACCCGGAGAGCGGGGAAGCCCGGGAGGCTGCCCGGGCTGGTTGCCTGTGGCTGGTCAATTTGCAGAACCGGGACGGCGGGGTGCCTACTTTCTGCCGGGGTTGGGGAAAGCTGCCCTTCGATCAAAGCTGTCCCGACATCACTGCGCACGCGCTGCGTGCCTGGAGACTCTGGCGGCCCTGCCTGGAAGCGGGTGCGGTTCGGCGGATGGAACGCGCGGAACGAAAAGCTCTCTGCTTTTTGGACTGCCGACAGCAGCCGGACGGATCCTGGCATCCCCTTTGGTTCGGAAACCAGGGGCATCCCCGGCACCGCAACCCCGTTTTCGGAACCGCCCAGGTTTTGGCCGCGCTGGCAGAATTTCCGCCGGAGGTATTGCCCGGAGCGCGCGTGCGCGGTGTCTCGTATCTCCTGCGCTCCCAGGGGGAAGAAGGAGGCTGGGGTGGCGACGCCGGGGTTTCGCCGACCATTGAAGAAACGGCGCTCGCGCTCCGTGCTCTGGCCGCAATCGATAGTCCGGAAGCGGACCGGGCCGCCGCTCGCGCCGTTGGTTGGTTGCTCAAACGGATCCGGGCGGACGGGTCCCGTCTTCCCTCCGCACCCATTGGTCTCTATTTTGCCTCGCTCTGGTACGACGAGGCCCTCTATCCGGAGGTCTTCAGTGTGGACGCGCTCCGGCAGTGGCTTGCGCAGGAATTCGGCGGAACAGATCGATTTTTCACTGAATAAGAATCTGTTTTCTCACAAGGACGAAATTTCGGTTGTGTCGAAGGTTCATGGACCTATCGTCGGGAAGCCATGGAAGAGATACTACTCCTGGGACCCGGTCCATCGAATACCTCACGGCGCGTTCTGGATGCGCTGGCCGAACCGACGGTGGGCCACCTCGATCCGCTGTTCCTCGATCTGGCGGACGAATTGCAGCGGAAGCTGGCCGGGCTGATGAAGGCGGACGGGGGGATGACGATGTTCGTCTCCGGCACGGGTTCGGCGGGAATGGAGGCGGCGGTATTGAATACCGTGGAACCGGGTGACCGTGTCTTCGTTTGCGTGAACGGAGTTTTTGGCGGGCGCATGGCGGAGGTTTCGCGCCGGGCGGGTGCCGAGGTTGAGACTCTGGAGTTTCCCTGGGGAGAGCCGATTGATCCCCGGAGAGTGAAGGAAGCACTTGCCGGGAAAACTTTCAAACTCGTCGGGGCGGTCCACGCGGAGACCTCGACGGGGGCGGTTTCCCCGGTCCATGAAATCGCTCCGCTGGCGCGCGATGCCGGTGCGCTTTTTCTGGTAGATTGCGTGACGAGCCTGGGTGGCATGCCCTTCGAGCGCGACGAGTGGGGGATTGATGTGGCGTACAGCGGTACGCAGAAGTGTCTGTCCTGTCCGCCGGGGCTGGCTCCGTTGACCTTTTCGGAGCGTGCTTTGGAGGTGATCCGCAAGCGGAAGAGCCCCTGTCGGAGTTGGTATCTTGATCTTGCTCTGCTTCTCCAGTATTACACCGGCCAGAAGCGGGTTTATCACCACACTGCACCGATCAACATGATCTACGGCTTGAACGCCGCCGTGGATGCGATTCTCGACGAGGGATTGGAGGAGGTTCACGCGCGGCACCGCTCTGCTCACGAGGCACTGGTCGAGCGCCTTGGCGCACTCGGGCTTGAAATGTTCGTGTCCGATGGCTCGCGCCTGCCGATGCTCAACGCCGTGACCGTGCCCGAGGGTGTTGATGAGGCCGAAGTGCGCACCCGCCTCCGGAACGAGTTCAAGATCGAGATCGGAGCGGGGCTCGGGCCCATGGCGGGCAAGATATGGCGTATTGGGCTCATGGGCACGAACGCACGGATCAAGGTAGTCGAACAGCTTGCCATGGCGATGGAGTCCTGCCTCGCCGCTAAGCGGTGACCAGTCCAATCGAAAACGGATGGCAGGCACGGCGCCACCGCGCCCTGCACTTCACACTGTATCCCATTGATTACCCGAAGGTCGATGCACAGCGCTTCATCGACCAACTGCTCGACTGGAAGGTCACGCTTTTCACCTTTTTTGCAGGAGGCTATACGACCGCCTATCCCTCCGCGCTTTCCTGGCAGCCGCCGAGTGTGCATTTGCCGCCGGGCCGGGACCTGGTCGGCGAGATACTCGAAGCCGCTGATCGGGCGGGTATCGTGGCCGTGCCGGTGATTGATCTGGGAGACATGCGGCTTGATGTTGCCCGTAGGCACCCCGAGTGGGCAATGTGGGAGCCGGACGGTTCGATCCGCCGCAAGGCGCGCGATTATGCCATTTCGTCGCCGTGCGGGGCGTATCGGAACGAGAACGCCCGCGAATTGGTGTGTGAATTGAAGCAACGCTACGGTCGGCTCTTCAAGGGAATCAAATGGGGTGGGGCGAGCTACGGATTCGGTGGCGGCGTGGACTACAATCCGGAGGCCCGTCGCCTCTGGCAGGAACACTCCGGACGCGATCTTCCGGAAGACACCAGCGATCCCGAATATCGTTTCTGGCGCGAGTCGATCATGGCCTTGCTGGTCGAACGCCTGACGCGCATCGCCCGCGAAGAAGGCGGTGTCCCCACCATCGGAAATTCCATCTGGAATCTTGGCCAGGGCCAGCATTTCGCTGCGCTGGCGGCCAACCAGACGCTCTCCCAGGTGGAAGTGCAGACCCGCACATTCCTGATTCAGGACGACGACAGCGAAGGCGGTTGGGAACGTTTCGCCACTCCAATCGAAACGACGCGCTATGTGTCCGCTCTGACGGAGAATCCGCCGCTGGTAGTGGCCTCCTACTTCCTCGCCTGGCCCTGGCGCCGGGTCGCCGTCCCCTCGGCGGAGCAGTATGTTTACCTTGCCCAGGTGGCAGCCAACGGTGGTTCCCCCATGGTCAATATGACCGCCGGGCTGCCGGATCGGCATGAGGATCAGCGAGGCTTTCCCGCGATACGAAAGCTCTTCCACCGGATGGCCGCGTGCGAGGACTGTTTCTCGGGTGAACGTTCGGCGGCTCGGATCGCAATCGTGTACGACCATGCCTCGGCCTGTGCGGCCCGTCGCAAGGGTGATCTTTATCGGCACTACCTGCTGGAGATGCACGGTGTTCAGGATGCGCTCAACCAATTGCACTTGCCCTACGACATCGTCGATTCCGAGCAGCTTCCGGATGACGCGGACGGGCGCTATACCGCACTGTGCCTGCCCGCTGCCGAAGGCCTGGGCGACGCCGCCCTGGAGGGAATTCGCCAATTGCACGAGGCGGGCGCGGGCTTGGTTCTTACGGGCAGCACGGCGACGGGTCCTCTCGGTCGTAGTCTCGGGTTTTCCCTTTTGCCGGAGGCTCGTCCCTTCACCGTTCACGACGAGCCCGGCCCCTGCCAGGCCTACTTGCGCGTGCCGGAAGAGAGCCATTCGGTCCTGGAAGGGATCGGGCGACCCTGGATGGCCGCCGCCGGCCACTGGTATGCCGCCGAGGCACTGCCCGAGGGGGCAGAGCAGATTTTGACCCGTGCCCGGCCGCTGCGTCTCTTTCCGGAAGGTGTCGCTTACGCGGAGAGTGTCGATCCTGGCGATCCCCTTGGCGTGGTGCTTTCGGAAACCGAAAGAGGCGGTCGGGTCTGCTGCTTCGCCTTCGATGCGGGTCGCTGTGCTGCGCGTATCCGCCACCCCGACAACTTCCGTCTGTTGGCCAACGCACTCCTTTGGGCGGCGGAAGGGCGCACGGGCCTGCGGGCTACCGGTCCCGCCAACTTGCGGGTCAGTCTGCGCACAACCGACAACGCGCGGATCATTCATCTGATTCCTTCCATCGAGTCGGGACGCTACGCGACCCGATTGCCGGTGCTGCGCGATATCCGCCTGGAAATCGACCTTCCCGGCAAGCCGACGAGTGTGACACGGGTCTCCGGTCAGGGCGCGTCGGAATGGAAGTGGGAAGCCGGTGTGCTACAATTGCAGATCGATGAGATCGACGACTACGAAATCGTGCGGATAGAGATCTGAAATGAACGTTGGTCTGATCGGTAAGTATTACCGGGGAATGGAAGCCCTCGACGCGGGGCTGAGGGAGGCCTCCCCCTCCTGCCGCCCTGTCGCTCTCGGGAGTGGGCCGGTGGTCGAAGTAATCGATCCGGGTCGCATGGATGCCTTTTTCGCGGATCGACGCTTTGATTCGAACCCCCGTTCCCCCGTATGAATCTTCTCTTCATTCAATCCGACCAGCTTTCGGCCGGAGCGTTGGGCTTCGAGGGGAATCCTTACGTGGATACGCCCCACCTTGACGCATTGGCGGCCCGCAGCACGGTCTTTGCACGGGCCTATTGTGCCTTTCCGAAATGTGTTCCGAGCCGGACCGCGTGGACCTATGGCCGGATGCCACATGAGATCATGTTGCCGGGAACGGAGACCGACATGGGAGCGCGTCCGGGTGATCCCAAACGCGGCGTCCGGTCGGAGTTCCGTCCCGAAGAGATGGGCAACTGGTTTTCGGCGCAGGGGTACGACTGCGTGTTCGCGGGCAAGTGGCATGTGGGGCAGTGGGGCCCCACCGAGTCGCTTCGCGAGGAGTATGGCAGCGGATTCCGTCCTCTCTGCCCGATCAACGACATGGAGGTGCCGCGCGTTTGCGGCGATTACTTCCGGACACGCGACTCGCAACGCCCGTTCCTGATGGTCGCATCGTTCGATAATCCGCACAATATCTGCGAGTATGGAGTCGGTAGTGCTCTTCCCTGGGGCAACCTGCCCGCGCCCCCTTCCGCGGCAGAGCTGCCTCCGCTTCCGGCCAACGCCTATCCGCACCCGGAGGAACCACAGCTGATTCGGCAGAAACAGGCGGAGACTGAATCGCGTCTTGGATTCTCCGCGGAGGAATGGCGCCGCTACCGTTGGGCCTATTTTCGATTGGTCGAGAAACTCGACGCCGGAGTCGGTCGTCTGCTGGAGGCTCTCGATCTGGCAGGTTTGTGTGAGTCCACCGCAATTCTCTTCACCAGCGACCACGGCGACATGCAGGGAGCGCACGGTTTATGGCAGAAAGACATGTTTTTCGAAGAAAGCGTGCGTGTGCCGTGCCTTCTTTCCGTGCCCGGTGTTTCCCCGGGATGCGACGACTCCCTGGTCAACAATGGGCTCGATGCGTTTCCGACCCTGTGCCGCCTCGCAGGCATTTCCGCTCCCAACGGTCTTCACGGTCGCGACCTGTCCGCATCGAAGGGCGAGGGACCCGGGTATGTGGCGAGCGAGCTCAAGCTGGCATCCCGCTCCGAAGGGCGCATGATCCGCTCGGAGCGATACAAATATGTGGTCTTCGACTCAGGCCCACGTCGCGAGCAGATCTTCGATCTGCGGAACGATCCGGGTGAGATGGTAAACCTCGCCGGGATCGACCTCCACGCCGGAACCCTGCAGCAACACCGCCGCCTTCTCCGTGACTGGCTGGTCCGCACAGGCGATTCCTTCGGAAAGACCCACTACGCCCATCCCGGCCAACGCGACGCCATCCCGGGCGACGAATGGTCGGCCTGAGTCCGACCATTGCTTCGGGGGGGGCAGGCCAGGCC